>DASUCP010000084.1:0-10949 GCA_036275975.1 Sphingomicrobium sp. | reverse complement strand
ATGCCGGATTCGCCTTCGGTGCCGGGGACGACGACCATATAGACGTCCTCGGACATCACCTGCCGGTCAGGGGTGACGAGTTCGAAGCGTAGGTCGGCCATTATTCTTTGCTTTCAATCGCTTGGTCGAAGGCGCGCGTCGCGCTTTCGAACTTGTCCCGGCAGCCGGTGTTGCAGAAACCGACGACCTTGCCACGGTAGAGCATCAGGCTGTCTCCGCTGACCGGCTTGCCGGACCACGGACAGACGGTGTTGACGCAATCTTCGAGGCGAAGCTCGCCGGGCACGCCTTAGGCCTCCTGCGCCAGCTTCTCGGCCTTGGCGACCGCCTCGTCGATCCCGCCGACCATGTAGAAGGCGGCTTCGGGAAGATGGTCGTACTCGCCGTCCACGACCGCCTTGAACGAGCGGATCGTGTCCTCAAGCTGGACGAACTTGCCGGAGATGCCGGTGAAGACTTCCGCGACGTGGAACGGCTGCGACAGGAAGCGCTGGATCTTGCGGGCCCGGCTGACGGTCAGCTTATCCTCTTCGCTGAGCTCATCCATGCCGAGAATGGCGATGATGTCCTGCAGGCTCTTGTACTTCTGCAAGGTGGCCTGGACGGCGCGGGCGGTCTCGTAATGCTCCTGACCGACCACGCGGGGCTCGAGGACGCGGCTGGTCGAGTCCAGCGGGTCCACCGCCGGGTAGATACCGAGCTCCGAGATGGCGCGGCTGAGCACGGTCGTCGCGTCGAGGTGGGCGAAGGACGTCGCGGGCGCCGGGTCGGTCAAGTCGTCGGCCGGCACATAAATGGCCTGCACCGAGGTGATCGAACCCTTGTTGGTCGACGTGATGCGCTCCTGCAGCGCGCCCATGTCGGTGGCGAGCGTTGGCTGATAACCCACGGCCGAAGGAATGCGGCCGAGAAGCGCCGACACTTCCGAGCCCGCCTGGGTGAAGCGGAAGATGTTGTCGACGAAGAACAGCACGTCCTGGCCTTCGCGGTCGCGGAAATATTCCGCCACGGTCAGGCCGGACAGCGCGACCCGGGCGCGGGCTCCGGGGGGCTCGTTCATTTGGCCATAGACCAGCGCCACCTTCGACCCTTCGGGAGTTGGCTTGCCGTCCTTGTCCTTGGCGATGACGCCCGCGTCGAGGAACTCGTGATAAAGGTCATTGCCCTCGCGGGTGCGCTCGCCGACCCCGGCGAACACCGACGTGCCGCCGTGACCCTTGGCGATATTGTTGATCAGCTCCTGGATCAGCACGGTCTTGCCGACACCGGCGCCGCCGAACAGGCCGATCTTGCCGCCCTTCGCATACGGCGCGAGCAGGTCGATGACCTTGATTCCGGTAACCAGGATCGAGGTTTCGGTCGACTGGTCGACGAACGGCGGCGCCTCCGCATGGATCGGTGCGGTTTCCTTGCTGCCGATTGGGCCGAGCTCGTCGATCGGATCGCCGACGACGTTCATGATTCGGCCGAGAGTCTTCGGGCCCACGGGAACGCGGATTTCCGAGCCGGTCGAGCGGACTTCCTGACCGCGGGTGAGGCCGTCGGTGGAGTCCATTGCGATCGTCCGAACGACGTTCTCACCGAGGTGCTGCGCCACCTCGAGGACGAGCCGGTTGCCGCCGTTGTCGGTCTCGAGCGCGGTCAGGATCGGCGGAAGGTCGCCTTCAAACGCTACGTCGACGACCGCGCCGATCACCTGGCTGATGCGACCCGTGATGTTGCTCGTCGGACGTGCCGCTCGCGGCGTCTCGGCAGCAGCTGCAGCCTTCTTGGCGCGGGGCTTGGGCTTGGTGTCGGCGGCGGTTGCCATGTCTCTCTTCCTTGCGTTCAACTTTGTTAGAGCGCCTCGGCGCCCGAAATGATTTCAACGAGTTCGGTGGTGATCGCGGCCTGTCGGCTGCGGTTGTACTGGATCGTCAGGCGATTGATCATGTCCCCGGCGTTGCGGGTCGCATTGTCCATCGCGGTCATCTGCGAGCCGTAGAAGCCCGCCTGGTTTTCCAGCAGGGCCCGATAGACCTGAACGGCGATGTTGCGCGGCAGCAGGTCGGCGAGGATTTCCTCCTCGTCCGGCTCATATTCGACGGCCGCGAGCGACGTCTTCGCCTTCGCTTCCTCAGGTGCAGCGCGCAACGGGACAGGGATGATCTGATCGACCGTAGGCTCTTGCACGAGCGTGGAGCGGAAGTGTGCGTAAGCGAGGTGAACGACGTCAATTCCGTCGGTGATGTACCGGTCAACGACGTCCTTCGCGATCGCCTGGGCTTCAGCGTAGCTCGGGTTCTTCATCTCGCTCGTGTCGAACTGAGCGATGATGCTTTTTGGATAGAGCCGCTGGATCACAGGACGGCCTTTCCGGCCGACGATGTAGAACAGCACCGTCTTGCCCTGCGCGATCAGGTCGTCCGCTTGCTTGCGCACCGCACGGACGATGTTCGTGTTGAAAGCGCCAGCGAGACCGCGGTCGCTGGTTGCCACGATGATGAGGTGCGTGTCGTCTTTGCCCGTGCCGCTCAAGAGCTTCGGGGTCTGCGGTCCGGGAGTGACCTTCGCGGCGAGCGAAGCGACCACCTCGGTCATGCGCGTCGAAAACGGCCGCGCCGCGGTCGCATTCTGCTGGGCGCGGCGTAGCTTCGACGCTGCGACCATGTTCAGCGCCTTGGTGATCTTCTGCGTCGACTTGACCGAGCCGATGCGGATCTTGAGGGCCTTGAGTGAGGCCATCTAGGCGAACTGCTTCCCGAAGGCCGTGAGCGCATCCCTGAGCGCCTTGGCGGTGTCGTCGTCGAGCGTCTTGGTCTCGCGGATCTTCGCCAGGATCTCGGACTTGTCCGAGCGGAGGAAGCTCAGCATCGCCGCTTCGTAGCGAACCACGTCCTTCACATCGACGCTGTCGAGGAAGCCCTGTGTTCCGGCGAAGATCGAGGCGACCTGCTCCTCTACGGGCATCGGGTTGTACTGCGGCTGCTTGAGAAGCTCAGTGAGGCGGGCGCCGCGGGCGAGCAGCTTCTGCGTCGAAGCGTCAAGGTCGGAGCCGAACTGCGCAAATGCCGCCATCTCGCGGTACTGCGCCAACTCCAGCTTGATCGAGCCGGCGACCTTCTTCATCGCCTTGGTCTGTGCGGCAGAGCCAACCCGGCTGACCGAAAGGCCGACGTTAATCGCCGGGCGGATGCCTTGATAGAACAGGTCGGTCTCAAGGAAGATCTGGCCGTCGGTGATCGAGATCACGTTGGTCGGAATGTAGGCCGACACGTCGCCCGCCTGCGTCTCGATGACCGGAAGCGCCGTCAGCGAGCCGCTGCCATGCTCCGCATTCATCTTGGCGGCGCGCTCGAGAAGGCGGCTGTGGAGATAGAAGACGTCGCCCGGATAGGCTTCGCGGCCCGGCGGACGGCGGAGCAGGAGCGACATCTGGCGGTAGGCAACTGCCTGCTTCGACAGGTCGTCGTAGACGATGACCGCGTGCATGCCGTTGTCGCGGAAATATTCGCCCATCGCGCAGCCCGTGTAGGGCGCGAGGAACTGCAGCGGCGCGGGCTCCGACGCGGTCGCCGCGACGACGATCGAATATTCCATCGCGCCATTCTCTTCGAGCGCACGGACGATCTGCGCGACCGTCGAACGCTTCTGGCCGACTGCGACGTAGATGCAGTAGAGCTTCTGGCTCTCGTCACCGCCGGCGTTGATGGCCTTCTGGTTGATGAAGGTGTCGAGGGCGACGGCGGTTTTGCCGGTCTGCCGGTCGCCGATGATCAGCTCGCGCTGGCCGCGACCGATCGGAACGAGGGCATCGAGGGCCTTGAGCCCCGTCTGCACCGGCTCGTGCACCGACTGGCGCGGGATGATGCCGGGCGCCTTCACCTCGACACGGCGGCGCTCGGTATATTCGATCGGGCCCTTGCCATCGATCGGGTTGCCGAGGGCGTCGACGACGCGGCCAAGGAGACCCTTGCCGATAGGAACGTCCACGATCGCGCCGGTCCGCTTGACGGTCGATCCTTCCTCGATCTCCGCGTCCGAGCCGAAGATCACGACGCCGACGTTGTCGGCCTCCAGGTTCAGCGCCATCCCCTTGGTGCCGTTGTCGAACTCGACCATCTCGCCCGCCTGGACGTTGTCGAGGCCGTAGATGCGGGCGATTCCATCGCCGACCGAGAGCACGGTCCCGACTTCGGAGACCTGCGCTTCGGCGTCGAAGTTCGCGATCTGATCGCGGATGACGCGGGAGATTTCAGCGGCGCGGATGTCCATGGTTCTTGCTTAGCCTTTCATCGCCTGGGCGAGACGGTTGAGTTTGGTGCGGATCGAAGCGTCGATCTGCTGGCTTCCCAGTTTGACGATGATTCCGCCGAGGATGGTCGGATCGACCTGGGAGTCGATGTTCACGTCGCGACTGGCGCGGGCGCGAAGCTGTTGTTTCAGTTGGGTAATTTGGTCGTCATTCAAGGGCCGAGCAGTGATCACGTCGGCCGTCGTTTCACCACGGTGCTCGGCGGAGAGCCGACGGAAAGCGCGGATGACGGCACGAAGCTCGCTCTTGCGGCCGTTGCGCGCGAGAACGCCCAGGCAGTTGGCCGTGATCGCGTCGAGACCGAGCTGCGGAGCCAGCGCTGCGAAGGCCTTCCCAGCTTCCTCGCGCGACACCAGCGGGCTCGCGACCAGCTCGGCGAAATCCTTCGAATCGACCAGCGCCTGGTTCAATGCATCGAGGCTGCGGCCGACCGCGTCGATCTGCCGGTCGTCGTGCGCAATATCGAACAGCGCGGACGCATAGCGTCCCGCTAAGGTGGCTCGAATGCCGCCGGATGTCTCCACGCGCGAAAAGCTCCAGAAACGGAAAATGTGCCCCCATGCGAAAAACGGGGCGTTGCCACGGGCTTAGCCCCGACACGCCCCCATGGGTTGCCGCGGCCCGTAGCAAGGGGTGCGCGGCGATGCAACCGCCTCAATCGGTTTGAACGCAAGGGAGCGGAAGCAGTCCCTTTGGTTGCGTCGTAAAAGGGCTTCCGAAAGGAGTAATTCGCATGTCTTATATGGTCCGGGGTCTCGACCCCACGCCGTTCCGGCCGCTCTTCGGGCTTTCCGATGAGGAGCTGGCCAAGCGCGGCGCCGTTCGGATGATGGTGACCGATCCGACCTTTCCATGTCGCGTCAGCCTGACCGACCGCGCGATTGGGGAAAAGGTGTTGCTGCTCAACCATGTGAGCCACGATGTCGCGAACCCGTATCGGGCAACTCACGCGATCTTCGTCACGGAAGCCGACGAGGAGCCGGCTGAATATCTCAACGAGGTCCCGCCGGTGTTCAAATCGCGGGTGCTGTCGCTTCGCGGCTTCGACAAGGACGGGATGATGGCCGACGCGATCCTGACTCAGCCGGGTGAGGCAGACACGGGGATTCGAAAACTCTTTGAGAATCCGGAAATCCGGACCATTCATGCGCACAACGCCACGCGCGGGTGCTTCTCCGCCAAGATAGAGAGGGCCTGATCCATGGCACTGCTTGCACGCAACACTGAGACGCCTAGATCGGAAGCCATGGCGACCGTCACGCGCCTCGACCCCGACACCGCCTGGGCGGCCTTCATGCGCCGCGACCGCAGCTGGGATGGACGGATCATCGGTGCCGTCCACACGACCGGTATCTATTGCAAGCCGAGCTGCCCGGCGCGGCGGCCGAAGCGCGAGAACGTCACCTTCTATTCTAGCACCCAAGAGGCGAGGGCGGCTGGTTTTCGGCCGTGCCTGCGCTGCAAGCCCGACGAGGTGGGACGGGACCGAGAGGCGGTGGCGAAGGCCGTGAAGCTGATAATGCAGTCGGAAGAGCCGCTCAGCCTCGGCGACCTGTCGGACGCCGTCGGGTACGCGCCGCACCATTTCCAGCGCATCTTCAAGCGCGATCTCGGGGTGTCGCCGGCGGAATATGCGAGGGGGCTGCGAAATCAGAGGACGCAGCAGGCGCTGAAGGCCACCGGACGGGTGACCGACGCGGTTTACGATGCCGGCTATCAAAGCCCGAGCGGCTTCTATAGCGATGCGAAGGAGAGGCTGGGAATGACACCATCGGCCTGGCGTGATGGTGGCCGCGGTGAGACGATCCGCTGGACCACGTTCGACAGCCCACTTGGCCAGATGCTGATCGCTGCGACGTCAAAGGGCATTTGCCGCCTGACGTTCGACGACAGCGAAGCCTCGCTGAGGCGCCTCTTCCCGAATGCGACGATCGTGAAAGACGAAGGCGGTCTCAAGGAACTGGTCGAAGGCGCGCTCGCCGCCATTGAACGTCCGCTCGCCATGCCCGACCTGCCCCTCGACGTAGCCGGGACCGCCTTCCAGGAAGCCGTCTGGCGCGAGCTCCGGAAGATCCCCGCAGGCGAGACGCGCAGCTATGCGGACATCGCGGCGGCCATAGGAGTGCCCAGGGCGGTGCGAGCGGTTGGATCCGCGAACGGTGACAATCATGTCTGCGTGCTGATCCCATGCCACCGCGTGATCCGCAGCGACGGCTCGCTCGGCGGTTATGGCGGCGGCCTCGACCGCAAGAAAAGACTACTCGAGGCCGAGGGTCATCCGGTCGGAGGGCCGGAATTGCCCTTAGTGGATTAGCTGCTTGCCGACGTTCCTCGGTTCGGCTCTACAGGGTTGAAACGGGGAGGGTTCCAATGGACCAAGTTCAGGCCGCGGCGAGGGAGAAGCCGCGCTGGCGGCGGATCATCGATTATCCGCTCGTTACGATGGTCATCGCGGTCGCACTGTTCATCGTCACCACCATCGTGGCGGGCGCGCTCGACAAGCTGCTGATGCCGAATATTCCGGGTTTCAGCTTCGAAATGAAGTTCGACATCCTCGGGATTCCGCTTCTGCTCCTGCTCTACGTCTTCGTCATCGCCCGGCTCGGTGAGCGACCGCACAACGATTATCGTGATCCCAAGGCGTTCCGGCATCTACTGATTGGCATTGGTGCCGGGCTCGGCATCTTCTCCGTGGCTGTCGCCATCGCCGCTGCTCTTGGCGTCTACCATGTTACTGGCACGGGCGACCTTTCGGGGCTGCTGGCGGCCCTGGTCGGTCCGACGCTGTTCGCCGCCATTTCCGAGGAGATGCTGTTCCGGGGCATCCTGTTCCGCTGGCTCGAAGAGTGGGGCGGCAGCTGGGTCGCGTTGTTTGTCACTTCGGCCCTGTTCGGCTGCTCGCACCTCCTGAACCCGCACGCGAGCCCAATCGCCGCCGTTGGCATCGCATTCGAGGCCGGGGTCATGCTCGGCGCAGCCTACATGCTGACGCGAAGCCTCTGGTTGCCGATGGGATTACACGCCGCGTGGAACTTCGCGCAGGGCGAAATCTACGACATTCCCGTGTCCGGCACGCCCGTGCACGGTATGTTGAACGCGACCTTGAGGGGTCCGCCGCTTCTGACTGGCAACGGCTTCGGTCTCGAAGCCTCGATCATCGCTATCGTCATTGCGACGCTGTTCGGCCTGTGGCTGCTGTGGCTGGCGATCCGCAAGGGCGAGCTCATGCCGCCGCGGTGGATCAGGCGGCGCCGGCTGCAGGTCGCCGCGGCCTAGGCTCTCCTAATTCGCCTGTGCGGTCGCACTCTGGCCAGCCATTTGCGCCTTCAGCCACGCCATCTTCTTGCGCGCAGACTCCCTGACGGGTGAGTCGTGCGGGTTGTTGGCAAGGGGTCCAAGCCAGCCGATTGCCTCCGCCCACTTACGTTGTGAGGCAAGCTCATCGACTAGTAGCTCGCGCGGCTGGGTGTCGCTCGGATCGGTAGAGACCACCTGCATCAAGCCTTCGACTGCGATCTGAGGCGCCTTTTCGCCTGCCTCGTGGAAGGTCTCGTAGTAAGCGAGCAACGGAAGCGGGTCTTCCGCGTCCAGATGATTGGCCTTTCCAGCCAGCGCCCGCGCCTGCTCGAGCTGCGCGGCTTTCTGCACGCCGGGAAGATTCCGGGCGAGGACGGCCATGGCGACCGCCTTGCGAGCCAGTCCGTGAACGTCGTTCGGGCGAATTGTCAGGAGCCGGTCCGCAGCCGCCTCGGCCTGCGCATAATTTCCAAATCCATATTCGGATTCCCCAAGGAAATAGAGCGCGAACGGGTCGTTCGGATATTGGGCCGCCGTCTCCCGCGTCCGCTTGAGGTTGCGTTCGCGCCGAGCCTGCTCGCGATCCCGGTCGCCCTTGTTGTCATAGAGCTCGAGGTCGTCGTCGCTAAAGGCAATGACCTCCGGAATCAGCGCGGCTTCGCCCACACTCAGCGGGCGCACGGACTGCACCACGGGCTGCGCGATTTCGACCTTCACGGGCCGATACTCGAAGCTGCCCTTCGTCACATATTGCCGGGCCTCGCGGTCGAGAGCGTTGAGGTCGCCGAACACCTTCGCCGCATCTTCGAGCGAATGGCCCGCATTGAGCAGGGCTAGGTACTGGCGGAACTGCTGCGAGCGCGTTTTGTCGAAGGTGAAGAAGTGGGTGACGGCCCAGCCTTGTCCATAGGGATCCACACCCCACGGCTTCTCGCTCGTGAGCAGCTCCTGCAGCGGCACCCAATCGACGGCAATGTCGTGACCGCGCTGCTTGGCCGGCATTCCATAGCCGACGCGGCCGTCGTCCATGATCCTGCTTGAACCGATCAGCTCAGCGAAGCCTTCGGTGTACCAAAGCGGGTAGGCCGCCGGGAAATATTGAAGCATCATGTGATGCGCATATTCGTGGTGCATCACCAGATCGGCATCGAAATACTCGCCCACGTATCCGGTCTTTCGGGGGGTGACGAGGAACGGTCCGAGCGCATTCGCGCTGTAGAAGCCGGCAATTGGGCTGGAATCTTCAAGCCCGAGCGCATCGCGGACTTCCTTGAGCCCGTCGACTTCATAGATGCGGACCTTCACCGGCGGCGTGTCATCGCGAACGCCGGTCGCCATGCGGATAAGCTTGTCGTAGCTCTCGACCTCGGTCGCGAGCTGCTCGACGCGCTCCTTTGGGCTCTTGCTGTAAATGATGAAGTGCGCGGTTTCCGTCGCAGTCCAGACGGGCGCAGCAGCCCAGGCGGCCACGCTCATGAATGCAGCAACGAGGCCAACAATCAGTTTCGGCATCACTTCCCCCAAGTCTCGGCTGAGACTTTTCAGCGCGACCCCGCCGCGCTCGCCTTGACGTGCATGCTCTCCAGCGCCGCTCTTGCATCGCCTTTGTCGATCTCTGCGATCATCCGTGCAGCGGTCTCCGAAATCGATCCGCCGTGAGGCGAGTAGGCGACAGGAGCGAGCGCCGCGCGCGCGTCCTTCAAATCGTTCTGCTCGAGGTAGGCAATGGCGGAATTGACCCGGAGCCCCAAATCCTGCGGTGCAAGGTCCGACGCGTAGTGCAACGCGGCAAGCGCATTGGCTGTCGGACGGCGCCCCTCGTGTAAGAAGCTGCGATAGAATTCAAAGAGAGGCTCAGGGTCTTCGGTGTCGATCTTGTTCGCGGCGATATAGATTTGCCGGGCGCGCTCGAAGGCCTCGTGGCGCTGGTCCCCGTCGGCGTCCTTGGCTCTTTTCTCGATTGCGTCGGCTTTGAAAACGAGCGCTTCGGTATCCCGCGGGTTCGCTTTCAGCGCGCGATCGGCTGCAGCTTCGGCGGCGTCGGCATGATCGGCCTTGAGCTCCGCCTCGGCCAGGGCCGCCTCCACCAACTCATCTCCCGGATGGGCTTGCTCGAGTGCTCGAACCTGGGCCGCGAGCGGCTCGGCTGGTTCCTTCTCCATCTTAATTCGTGCTCGAAGCGGCACGACTTGGCCATCTGCCGCGCTCATTGGTGTAATCTGGATCGCGCCGGGCTGTGCATTCTCCTTCGCGATGCGGATCGCGGTTATACGCGAGCGATTGAGGTAGGCGTTCAGATCCTTGTCGAGCTTCTTGAGGTCTCCGAATGCGAGCCGCGCCGCCTCGAGTGGTTCGGTGCCGGCGGCAATAGCATCGAGATAGTGGTTCAGCTGGCCCGAACGCTGCGCGTCGAACGTCAGATAATGGGTCAGCAGCCATCCACGACCGTAGACTGACGCGCTCCTCTCTTCCGGTGTGAGATTTGAGTAGTTGCCCGCGAGCAGGCTTTCGAGCGGGATCTGCTTTCCTTCGAACAAATCCCACGCCCGATGCTGCGCGGGTGCGCCGAGAAGGACCGAGCCGTCGCGGTCGAACCGAGCGGTCGACATGAATTCCGCGAAGCCCTCCACCAGCCATTCCGGATATGGCCGGTTGAGCTGCTGCATCTGCAGGTGATGGGCATATTCGTGAAAGAAGATGAGGTCGGTCGTATAGTCCTCGGACCCATTGTTCACGTGCCGCGGTACGAACGCGAGCGGTCCTTCGGCTCGAGCCACGTAATAGCCGTCGAGGTTCTTATCGCCGGCAAGCTGCTGGACTGCTGCCGTAGTTGGCAGGACGTAAACTTCGACCCGATTGCCGAGGCCGATCGGTGGATCGTCGATCCGCATGACATGGCGGCCGGCGCTGTCGAACCGTTCTAGCTTAGTCGCGAAGTTCTGCAGGTCCTGCGGATCTTCATCTGCATAAATCACGAAGTGCTTGGACTGGGCCATGTACCAGTTGGAGCTGGCAGGAGCGCTGGCCAACGCCGCCGCGGTCACAGCGGCGATCTTCACCACGGTACGCACGTTTACCCCCTCTATCGGCGGCAGCAGGCTAGCAGCAGGCGCAACGCGTTCAAGTCCTTGTCAGGTCAAGGTTTCACAGGAAGCTATACGGATCGACGTCGACGCTAACCCGAACTTTTGAGCTCCAGTCGATGTCGGCGAGCCAGTCGCGGATGACGTCCTGCACGTCGAGGCTGCGGCGGGCATGGATGAGGAGTCGCTGGCGGTGGCGGCCGCGCAGCATGGCAAGCGGAGCGGGAGCAGGGCCGAAGACCGCCATGCCTTCCACTTCGGGCGCACCATGGCCG
>DASUCP010000083.1:0-6393 GCA_036275975.1 Sphingomicrobium sp. | reverse complement strand
TGGATGCGCTGGAGGCGGCAGCGAAATCCCCTCCCCTCGATGGGGAGGGGCAGGGGTGGGGTGATGCTGATGGCAGCGCTCCACGTCGGGCATCACCCCCACCCAACCTCCCCCATCAAGGGGGAGGGGGAAACTTGTTGGCTCTGTCGGTGGAATGCGCCCGAGTCCGAGCCACGCTCGGCGAAATCTCCGATGCGCTGGAGCGCGCGTTCGGCCGCTACGCGACCAGGCCCGATCCGGTACGCGGGATCTACGGCACCATGCGCCGCGACGGACGCTGGAAGGCTGCCGAGGAAGGCACGCAATCAGTCGCCGACCGCCTCGGCCGCAAGCCGCGGATCATGGTCGCGAAGATGGGTCAGGACGGCCACGATCGCGGCGCCAATCTGGTCTCTTCGGCCTTCACCGACCTTGGCTTCGAAGTGATCCCCGGGCCCCTGTTCCAGACCCCGCGAGAGACCGCGCAAATGGCGATCGAGAATGACGTGGACGTGGTCGGCGCAAGCTCGCTCGCCGCGGGCCACCGGACGCTCATCCCGGAGATGATCGAGGCGCTGAGGGACATGGGCCGCGCCGACATCAAGGTGGTCGCGGGCGGGGTCATCCCGCCGCAGGATTATGCGATGCTCCGCGCCGCCGGCGTTCAGGCGATCTTCGGCCCCGGCACCAACCTCGCCGACGCCGCCGACGAAGTGCTGCGCCTCCTCGGCCACAACCGCCCGCCGCTCGACGAGGCAGCGGAGTGATACGCGAACGCCTGACACGCGCAGGGCTTTGGACAATCATTTGCTTTGGACTCGCGTTCTTTTGGGTGCTGAGCCAGGTCGGTGACTGCGGGGCTGGACGGGATGCCTGTGCCGCTGCTCAAGAACACCGCAGGCAAGTGTTTCTTGTCGCTGCACCCCTGATCTGGCTAATCGGGTTGATGTTCTTTCTGCTGCGACCGCCCCGCTGATGTTCAAGAAAATCCTGATCGCTAACCGCGGTGAGATTGCGTGCCGGGTGATCCGCACGGCGCGGCGCATGGGGATCAAGACCGTCGCGGTCTATTCCGACGCCGACGCGCGTGCGCCGCACGTGAAATTGGCGGACGAAGCGGTGCGGCTCGGGCCTCCGCCCGCATCCGAATCCTACCTCAAGGCCGAGTTGATTATCGACGCCTGCAAGGCGACGGGCGCTGAAGCCGTGCACCCGGGTTACGGCTTCCTCTCCGAGCGCGAGAGCTTCGCCAAGGCGCTCGCCAAGGCGGGCATCACCTTCATCGGCCCACCGCCCAAGGCGATCGCCGCGATGGGCGACAAGATCGAATCCAAGAAGCTCGCGGCCAAGGCGGGCGTCAACGTCGTCCCCGGCCATCTCGAGGACATCGCAACGACCGCCGAAGCGCTGAAGATCGCCAAGGGCATCGGCTTCCCGGTGATGATGAAGGCCTCGGCCGGCGGCGGTGGCAAGGGCATGCGCCTTGCCTGGTCCGAGAAGGACGTGCGCGAAGGCTTCGAGAGCGTGAAGCGCGAGGGGCTCAACAGCTTCGGCGACGACCGCGTATTCATCGAGAAGTTCATCGAGCAGCCGCGCCACATCGAGATCCAGGTGCTCGGCGACCAGCACGGCAACATCCTCTACCTGAACGAGCGCGAATGCTCGATCCAGCGGCGCCACCAGAAGGTCATCGAGGAAGCGCCGTCGCCCTTCGTCTCGCCAGAGATGCGCAAAGCGATGGGAGAGCAGGCGGTCGCCCTGGCGCGGGCGGTCGGATATTATTCGGCGGGCACGGTCGAGCTGATCGTCAACGGGGCCGACCCCAGCGGCAAGAGCTTCTACTTCCTCGAGATGAACACCCGGCTCCAGGTCGAGCATCCGGTGACCGAGGAGATCACCGGGCTGGACTTGGTCGAGCAGATGATCCGCGTCGCGGCGGGCGAGAAGCTGAAGTTCACGCAGGAGGACATCGGCATCAACGGCTGGGCGGTCGAGACGCGGGTCTATGCGGAGGACCCGTACCGGCATTTCCTGCCGAGCACGGGAAGGCTGATCAAATATTGGCCGTCGATCCAGAAGCGCGACGACGATCTCGTCGTACGCGTCGACGACGGCGTCGCCGATGGGGGCGAAGTCAGCATGTTCTACGACCCGATGATCGCAAAGCTGATCACCTGGGCGCCGACACGGCTTGAGGCGATCGACGCGCAGGTAGACGCGCTCGATCAATTCGTCATCGACGGCATCAGCGACAATGTCGATTTTCTCTCCGCGCTGATGCAGCACCCGCGCTTCCGCTCGGGCGATATCACGACCGGCTTCATCGCCGACGAATATCCCGAAGGCTTCGAGGGCGCGCCGGCGGACCAGCAGCTCATCGAGGACATGACCGCGATCGCCGGGATGGTTTCAGTGACGATGGACGAGCGGGCCGCCGAGATCAGCGACCAGCTCGGCGAGCGGCCGTACGTGCTGTGCGAGCGCGTGGTGAAGGTCGATGGCGGGCCGACGCACCGCGTGCGGATCAAGCCCTACAAGGGCGGCACGCTCGCGGTGACCGACGACGGCGAGCTGATGGACATCGTGGGCCGCTGGGTCCCGGGACAGCGGCTGCTGACGGTGCTGGTCGATGGGCGAAAGCGCATTGTCCAGGTGCGCCGCGTCGGCCGCAACTGGGAGCTTCAGACCCGCGGCGCGAGCCATCGCGTGCAGGTGCTTTCGCCGCACGTCGCCGAGCTGTCGAAGCACATGATCGACAAGCCCGCACCCGATTTATCGCGGCTGCTTCTGGCGCCGATGCCGGGGCTGCTGACCAAGCTCGACGTGGCGGTCGGCGACAAGGTCGAGCCGGGTCAGCCAGTCGCGGTCATGGAAGCGATGAAGATGGAAAACATCCTCCGCGCGCCCAAGGCGGCGACGGTCAAGGCGACGCCGGCCAAGGCGGGCGACAGCCTCGCGGTCGATCAAGTCATCGTGGAGTTTGAGTAGTTGACGCGCCTTTGAGACGATCGATCCGATCTGCAACGTCGCCCGACATGCTCATTGTCCAAACGGCGTTCACGACTTTTCGAAAGGGCTCGGACGTTCGGTAACCTGCCTCCACGCGATCAATGAAGCTCCTACCTGCATCATCCATTAAGTCTTCGAAAAGTCCGGCTCCCAGCAATCCGAGCTGATCATCAGTTAGCTGGAGCGTCTCGCAACAGATTTGAATGAATCGCCAAGCGGTCTCGGGATTCTCGCGTAGGTCGTCAACTGCACAAATCGCGTCCGTGTGTCGGTCGCCGTCTGGATCGTCTGGATCGAGCACCATCTCCGGATGCAGGTCGATCTCGAAATAGATCTCCGCAAGATCGCGCAGCCAGTTGTCGTTAGGTTCGGTCTCGCTCACGCTGACTCCGCAACTCACTTCGCCGAAGCTTCCCTGTTGCCGTTTTCGGTAAAGATTCAACGAACTCGATTTCGCGCGGATATTTGTAGGGCGCAATCTGCGCCTTCGCGTGGGCCTGCAGCTCCTCGACTAGCGAGTCTGAGGGCTCCGCATCCACGGCCGGCACCACGAACGCCTTCACCTTCTGTCCGCGCTCGGGGCAGGGCACGCCGATCACCGCGCATTCGGCGACCGCGGAGTGCGACAGCAAGGCATTCTCCACTTCGGGAGCGCCGATATTGTAGCCGGAGCTGACAATCATGTCGTCGCTTCGCGCCAGGTACCAGTAATAGCCGTCGGCATCCTTGCGGTAGGTGTCGCCGGTGACGTTCCAGCCATTGACGACATAGTCGCGCTGGCGCGGGTCATCGAGGTAGCGGCAACCTGTCGGCCCCTTGATCGCGAGGCGGCCGACGCCTTCGTCGAGCGGATTGCCGTCCGCGTCGAGCACGGTCGCGATATAGCCGGGCACCGCCTTGCCGGTTGAGCCGGGCCGGATGTCGTCGCCCGCCGCGGAGACGAAGATGTGCATCATCTCGGTCGAGCCAATGCCATCGGTGATCGCGATGCCCGTGCGCTCCTTCCATGCGCACCAGGTTGCTTCGGGCAGGTGCTCGCCGGCGGAGATGCAGTAGCGGAGGGTCTTTAGCGCGTCGTGGAGCGCGGGCTGCGACAGCATCGCCTTGTACGCCGTCGGCGCGGTGCCGAGGTGGGTGACTCCGTGCTTCACAATCGCGTCGAGGAGGCCGCTCGGGCTTTCGATCGTCGCGCTCGCCGCGCCGAAGCGGAGCGGAAACATCGGCGTGATCCCGAGGCCGAAGGTGAAAGCCATCGGTGCGCTGGTCAGGAAGATGTCGCCGGGTTTCGGATCGACGAGGTGCTTCGCGAACGTGTCGCACGGCGCAAGCACGTCGCGATGGAACTGGACGCAGCCCTTGGGCACGCCGGTCGTCCCGCTGGTGAAGGCGATGATGCACGGATCGTTGCGACCGGTGTCGATGGGCGGAAGCGGCTCAAGCGAGGCGGTGCGCGTTTCCAGCTCCCCGCGTCCGTAGTCGCCGTCGTACTTGATGATGTGTTTGATGCAGTGCGTCTGCTCGACCGCCTGGCGGAAGTCGCCGATGAAGCGGCTGTCGACGATGGCGTGGCTGATCTCGGCGCGCTCGATCACCGTCGCGATCTCGCCGGGACGAAGAAGCGGCATCGTCGCAACCACCACGCCGCCAGCCTTCAGCACTCCCAGCCAGGCGGCGAACATCGTGTAGCCGTTCGGCCCGCGCAGCAGCACGCGGTTGCCAGAGATCAGCCCTTCTTCCTCGACCAGCAGTCGCGCGATGCGCCCGCTGAAATCGTCCAGCTCGGCGTAGGTCCAACGACCGTGGTCGTTGATGACCGCGAGCGCGTCCGCGGCTCCCCCTTTCAGCAATTCCGCCGCCGCATTCAGCCGTTCGGGATAATGCAGCTCGGGCAGGTCGAAGCGGAATTCCGGAAGAAGGTCCGCCGTCGGCAATCGGTCTTCGACGAACGTGTCGCGCATCAATCCGGAACTACCGCCGTCGTCTCGATCTCGACCTTGGCGGCGGGCTCGATGAGCGCCTTCACCTCGACCATCGCCATCGCTGGGTAGGTCTTGCCCATGATCTCGCGCCACGCCTCGCCGATCTCGTCCTTGCAGCGGAGATATTCGGAGCGGTCGATGATGTAGCAGGTCATTCGCACGACGTGCTCGGGCCCCGCGCCGTCCTCGGCGAGGATCGCGAGCGTGTTGCGGAGCGCGCGCGCGAATTGCTGGTGCAGCGTATATTCGGGGAAGCTTTCGTGCTCGTCCCAGCCGACCACGCCAGCGGTGAAGATCATGCGCCCCTTGGCGGATATACCGTTCGAATAGCCCTTTGGCCGAGGCCAACCGGGCGGCTGGAGAATCTTCATGTGGACGCCCCCTTGAGAAGATCGCGCGCGATGATCTGTCGCTGCACCTCGCTCGCGCCTTCGTAGATTCTGAGCGCGCGGATATCGCGGTAGAGCTCTTCGACCTTGACGCCGCGGGTGACTCCGGCACCGCCGTGCATCTGCACCGCCATGTCGATGACCTTGCTGCCCGCTTCGGTGGCGTGGAGCTTAGCCATGGCTGCCGCTCGGCGGTTGTCGGTGCCGCCGACATCCTGCTGCCAGGCGGCGCGATAGACGAGCAGCGACGACGCGTCGTTCATGAGCGCCATGTCGGCGAGCTTCGCCTGCGTGACTGAGTTGTCTGCCAGTGTTGCGGTGCCAAGCCGGCGGTTGGTAGCGAAGCGCAGCGCCTCGTCGAGCGCGCGTGTCGAGAAGCCGAGGGCAGCCGCCCCGACCGTGACGCGAAACAGGTTCAGCGTCTCCATGCCGATGCGGAAGCCCTCGCCTGGTTCGCCGACGATCGCGTCGGCAGGGATTCGGACATTATCGTAGACGAGTCGCGCGAGCGGGTGCGGAGCGATGACTTCGATGCGCTCGGCGACGGTGACCGCGTCGGCGGGGACGATGAAGGCCGAGAGACCGCGCGAACCTTCGCCTTCGCCGGTACGCGCGAAGGTCACGTAGAAATCGGCGATGCCGCCGTTGGAGATGAGCGTCTTCTCGCCGACGAGGACCCATTCGTTGCCGTCACGCATGGCGGAAGTCTGGATATTCGCGGCGTCGGAGCCGCATTCGGGCTCGGTCATTGCAAAGGCCGCGATTGCATTGCCCGCCGCGACGCGCGGCAGCCACTGGCGCTTCTGCTCGACAGTGCCGAACAGCGAAATCGCGCCCGAGCCGAGGCCCTGCATCGCGAAGGCGAAATCGGCGAGGGCGCTGTGGTAGGCGAGCGCCTCGCGCGCGAGCGCGAGGCTGCGCACGTCGGGGCGCGTCTCGCCGTCGGCGACGCACAACTTGAGGAACCCCGCTGCGCCGAGCTCGCGCACCAGCATCCGGCATTCGCTGTCGAGATCGTCGGCGAAGCGGTTCGCACA
>DASUCP010000082.1:0-8798 GCA_036275975.1 Sphingomicrobium sp. | reverse complement strand
CGGGATCCGGCTTCAGCTCGTGGTCGCGAAGGAGTTGCGCGTAGGCGCGGCCGACGGGGCCGCTCATGCCGGCGCGTTGCGCTCGCGGATGCGCTTCAGCGTCCCGCTGAAGCTGTAGCAGGGCTGATCGTTTTGCCTGACGACGCCCTGCAGGAATGCATGGCCGCGCGTCTGCTTCACAAGGTCCACATGGGCGTCGAGCGGCGACCCGGGCCGGCCGCGCGCAAGGAAGTGCGTCGTGAGGTCGAGCGTCACATAATGCCCGCGCTCCATCCCCGCGCACAGCCCGCCGGCGAACATCGACATGTCAATGAAGCTCATCACCGAGCCGCCGTGGAGCGAGCCGCCCATGTTCATATGTGCTTCAGTCGGGAACATGCGGCAGACCGCGCGCCCGGGTCCGTCAGGCTTGAACAATAACCGCCCGGTCGCCGCCGCGAAGCTCCCCCGAGGGAAATCGCCCCAGCTGTACCATCCGGGATTCTCAGGGTCGGGCGTCGCTCCGGTGGGGACGCCGACGTCTTCGAGTCCCTCCCCCTCGAAGCGGTGGTCGTCGTCGCTCACGCAGCCCGTTCGGCGATCAGCTTCTTTTCCTCGGCGATCGCTTTGGCGGGGTTCAGCCCCTTCGGGCAAACGTTCGTGCAATTCATGATGGTGTGGCAGCGGTAGAGCCGAAACGGGTCCTCGAGCTGGTCGAGCCGCTCGCCGGTCGCCTCGTCCCGGCTGTCGGCGATCCAGCGATAGGCCTGGAGGAGCACCGCGGGGCCGAGATAGCGGTCGGAATTCCACCAATAGCTCGGGCAGCTCGTCGTGCAGCAGAAGCAGAGGATGCACTCGTAGAGACCATCGAGCTTGGCGCGATCCTCGGGCGACTGCAGCCGCTCGCGCGAGGGCGGCGGGCTGACGGTCTTAAGCCATGGCTGGATTGACGCATATTGCGCATAAACGTGCGTCAGGTCCGGAACGAGGTCCTTCACCACGTCCATGTGCGGCAGCGGAGTAATCTGTGCCTCGCCCTTCAGATCGTCGATCGCGGTCGTGCAGGCAAGGCCATTGGTGCCTTCCATATTCATCGCGCACGACCCGCAAATCCCCTCGCGACACGAGCGCCGAAAGGTCAGCGTCGGGTCGATCTCGTTCTTGATCTTGATGAGCGCGTCGAGGACCATCGGGCCGCACTTGTCGAGGTCGATGGTGTAGCGGTCGAACCGCGGATTGGCGCTGCCGTCGGGGTCGTAGCGGTAGATCTTGAAGGTCTTGAGCCGTTTGCCCTCTTCGGGCTTCCACTCGCGTCCTTTGGTGATCTTGCTGTTCTTGGGAAGCGTGAACTCGGCCATGCGAAGCCGCTAGCACGCGGCATACGCATAAGAAAAGACCGTCCGCGTCGACTGACGACCTTCTCCCGATGCGAATTTGCCTAGTGGTACAGAAGCGCGCTGATCACCTGCTGGACGAGCATGGTGCGCGGATCGACGCGATAAAGATAGCCGTCGCCGTAATAATAGCTTCCGTAGGGGCTCAGGCCATACTGCCGCCGCACGTCGTACGGAATCTGATTGAAGCTGTACGGATTGGCGTAGCCGAGCGGTAGCCGCTGACCGACGCCATACATCTTCTTCGCCTGTCCCGGCGGCACACACGGAATCGCCTTCTTGGCGAGGCCCGGGGGGCAGCCGCCAACGCCATATCCAACCGGTCCCTGGACGCCATAAGCATGCGGGTTGCCGTGACCATTCCCAGGCTTGCCAAGAGCCTGGGCGGCGAAGCCGAGCGCGACCGCCCCGGCAAGGAGAAGCACCTGTTTCATGACCTCGATCCTATCCATTCGAACCTTAACAACGCTTGATACACCAAAAAGGCCGCCGGGGAGGGGACCGGCGGCCTTTTTGCAGCTCTGGAGACGGGTTCAGTACGTCGGGATCACGCGAACGACGCGATACGTTCGCGGGTTGACGACGTAAATGTAGCCGTTCTGGTCTACGTAACGGAAGTTGTTCCGGAGATGGTACCGATGGACAACCGGTACCGGGAGCGCGCCAAAGTCCGAATAAGCATAGCTCGGCCCGAATGCATAGCCGACGGCATAGCGCGAACGCCACGCGACGCAGTGGTGATGATGCCAGCGGGCGCACGTGACCGGACCGGTCCGCCGCGCCTCAGACGGGGTTGCCGAAAGCGCAACCGCCGCGACGCCGACAGCTAGCAGGAGCTTCGTCATTCTCTCTCTCCCTTAGGGACTAGAACTTAGGGGTTTCCATGGAGCCAACGTTCCGCTGAGGTTGCGGTTGCGGCGTTCACGGGGGTGCAATCAGCTTTTAATCTTGGATTTGGGTCCGGCCGACCGATGGCGCCTTGGCGCGCTACCCGGTTGCCCGACTCCGGCTCCGGGGCTAGAGCGCCGCCAGCCCCCAGGCGCCCCTTCCCGGCGCCGCCCAGAACAGCAGAGGAAAGCAGCAGCTCACATGGCTCGCAAGAAGATCGCCCTCATCGGCGCCGGCATGATCGGCGGAACTCTCGCCCACCTCGCGGCAATGCGCGAGCTCGGCGACATCGTCCTGTTCGACGTCGTCGAAGGTGTTCCCGAGGGCAAAGCATTGGATATCGCGCAGGCTGGACCCGTCGAGGATTTCGACGCCAAGCTGAAGGGAACTACGGATTACGCGGACATCGAAGGCGCCGACGTGTGCATCGTCACCGCCGGCATCGCCCGCAAGCCCGGCATGAGCCGTGACGATTTGCTCGGGATCAATTTGAAGGTGATGAAGGCGGTCGGCGAGGGCATCCGCAAGCATGCGCCCAATGCTTTCGTCATCTGCATCACCAACCCGCTCGACGCGATGGTTTGGGCCTTGCGCGAATTCTCCGGCCTGCCGCCCAAGAAGGTCGTCGGAATGGCCGGCGTTCTCGACAGCGCGCGCTTCCGCCACTTCCTGGCCGAGGAGTTCGACGTCTCTGTCGAGGACGTCACCGCTTTCGTGCTCGGCGGCCATGGCGACACGATGGTCCCGGTGGTCGAATATTCGACCGTCGCCGGAATCCCGATCCCCGATCTCATCAAAATGGGCTGGTCGACCAAGGACAAGATCGACGCGATCGTGAAGCGCACCCGCGGCGGCGGCGGCGAGATCGTCGCGCTGCTGAAGACCGGCTCGGCTTATTACGCGCCGGCGACCAGCGCGATCGCGATGGCTGAGAGCTACCTCAAGGACAAGAAGCGCGTTCTCCCCTGCGCAGCGCACCTGACCGGCCAATACGGCGTCAACGACCTCTACGTCGGCGTGCCCTGCGTGATCGGCGCCGACGGCGTCGAGCGCATCGTCGAGATCGAGCTCGATGCCCAGGCCCGCGAGAATTTCAACGTCAGCGTCGACGCGGTGAAGGAGCTACTCGAAGCCTGCAAGCAGATCGACAATAGCCTCGCCGAAGAGGCGGTCGCGTGAGCATCCTCGTCGACCGCAGCACCAAGGTCATCACGCAAGGAATGACCGGCGAGACCGGCACGTTTCATACCCGCCAGGCGCTCGATTACGGAACGCAGATGGTCGGCGGCGTCACGCCGGGGAAAGGCGGCACGACGCACCTCGGCCTGCCAGTGTTCGACACGGTGCACGAGGCCGTTGCGAAGACCGGCGCGACGGCGAGCGTGATCTACGTTCCGCCGCCATTTGCCGCGGACTCCATTCTCGAGGCGATCGACGCCGAAGTGCCGCTGATCGTCACCATCACCGAGGGCATCCCGGTGCTCGACATGGTGAAGGTGAAGCGCGCGCTTTCGGGATCCAAGTCGCGGCTGATCGGGCCCAATTGTCCCGGGGTGCTAACTCCGAACGAGTGCAAGATCGGCATCATGCCCGGCAACATCTTCAAGAAGGGCAGCGTCGGCGTCGTCAGCCGCTCCGGCACGCTGACTTATGAGGCGGTGTTCCAGACCACCAACGAGGGACTCGGCCAATCGACCGCGGTGGGCATCGGCGGCGATCCGGTGAAGGGCACAGAGTTCATCGACATTCTCGAGATGTTTCTCGCCGACGACGAAACGCAGTCGATCATCATGATCGGCGAGATCGGCGGTAGCGCAGAGGAAGACGCCGCGCAGTTCCTCGCCGACGAGGCGAAGCGCGGCCGCCGGAAGCCCGTCGTCGGCTTCATCGCCGGCCGCACCGCGCCTCCTGGGCGCCGCATGGGTCATGCCGGCGCCATCGTCTCCGGCGGCAAGGGCGACGCGGCAAGCAAGATCGCGGCGATGGAGGCGGCTGGAATCACCGTCTCCCCAAGCCCATCTGAGCTCGGCAAGACGCTGAAGGAGCTGCTGGTCGCAGCGTAAGATGAACGACGTCGTTGGAATGATCGAACGCGAACCCGGTCCGAGCTGGGAGCGGCCGAACTGGCCGGTCGAAGAGCTCGACGAGCTGAACCTCGCCCTCGATCCGACCCAGGCGACCATCGAAAAGATCAAGGCTGCCGCATCCGACCGCGCGGCGGCCACCACCAGCGACACGGAGGCGATCCGCCGCGCCGCCGAGGACAGCATCCGCGCGATGATGCTGATCCGCACCTATCGCGTGCGGGGGCATCTAGCCGCTCGCCTCGATCCGCTCGGGCTATCGCGGATGGACGTCCCGCCGGACCTCACCCCGGCCTATCACGGCTTCACCGACGCCGACCTCGACCGCCCGATCTGGGTCGGCGGAGCGCTCGGCTTCGAAACCGCGACCGTGCGCCAGATGCTCGAGGTGCTGCAGGAGACCTACTGCGATCACATCGGCTTCGAGTACATGCACATCGCGGACGTCGAGGAGCGGCGCTTTATCCAGGATCGCGTCGAAAGCGCTGAGGACACGGTCCAGTTCACGCCAGAGGGCAAGCAATCGATCCTGACCAAGGTGATCCAGGCCGAGCAATGGGAGAAGTTCCTCGCGCGCAAATATGTCGGCACCAAGCGCTTCGGCCTCGACGGCGGCGAGAGCGCGGTTCCGGCTCTCGAGGCGGTGATCAAGTACGGCGGCCAGATGGGCGTCACCGAGATCGATGTCGGGATGGCGCACCGCGGCCGCCTGAACGTCCTCACCAATGTCATGGGCAAGCGCGCGCAGGCGATCTTTCACGAGTTCGCCGGCGGAGCGACCAACCCGGCGGACGTCGGCGGGTCGGGGGACGTCAAATATCACCTCGGCACCTCGTCCGACCGCGAGTTCGACGGCAACAAGGTGCATCTGTCGCTGCTCCCTAACCCCTCGCACCTCGAGGCCGTCGATCCGGTCGTGCTCGGCAAGGCGCGTGCTGTGCAGACGATCCGCGGCGACAAGCAGGGGGACACCGTCCTTCCGATCCTGCTTCACGGGGATGCGGCGTTCGCGGGTCAGGGCGTCGTGTGGGAGTGCCTCAGCTTCTCGGGACTTCCGGGCTATGGAACCGGCGGCACGATCCACTTCATCATCAACAACCAGGTCGGATTCACGACCAGCCCGCAGTTCGGTCGCTCGTCGCCCTATCCATCGGACGTCGCGAAGGGCGTCCAGGCGCCGATCCTGCACGTCAACGGCGACGATCCCGAGGCGGTCACCTTCTGCTGCAAGATGGCGACCGAGTTCCGCCAGAGGTTCAACCGCGACATCGTCATCGACATGTGGTGCTATCGCCGTTTCGGGCACAACGAGGGCGACGAGCCGAGCTTCACGCAGCCGCTGATGTACGCCGCGATCAAGAAGCACCCGCCGATCAGCCGGATCTACAGCCAACGGCTGATCGCCGAAGGCGTCGTCGACCAGGCGTGGGTCGACCGGCAATCGAAAGACTACGTCGCGCACCTCGAGGACGAGTTCTCGTCCGCGACGTCGTACCTTCCCAACAAGGCCGATTGGTTCGAGGGGCGCTGGGCGGGTCTGGGCCGTCCCGACGAACCCGTCCTCGGCCGGCGCAATACGCAGACGGCGATTTCGGAAGGCGAGATGCGGCAGCTCGGAGAGGTGCTGACGACCGTCCCGAGCGACTTTCACATCCACAAGACGCTGCAGCGGATCCTCGACGCGAAGAAGGCGATGTTCGACAGCGGCGAAGGGTTCGACTGGGCCACTGCCGAAGCGCTGGCTTTCGGAAGCCTGCTGATCGAAGGCAATGGGGTGCGCCTGTCGGGGCAGGACAGCGGCCGCGGCACCTTCAGCCAGCGGCACGCGGTTTGGGTCGACCAGCAGAGCGCCGAGAAATACATTCCGCTGACCACCATCGACGGCGGCCGCTTCGAGGTCCGCGACAGCCCGCTCAGCGAATTCGGCGTGCTCGGCTTCGAATATGGCTATTCGCTCGCCGACCCGCGTTGCCTCGTTCTTTGGGAAGCGCAGTTCGGCGACTTTGCCAATGGCGCCGAGGTCATCGTCGACCAATTCATCGCGGCGGGCGAAGCGAAGTGGCTGCGCGCCAGCGGCCTCGTCCTGTTGTTGCCCCACGGCTTCGAAGGGCAGGGACCCGAGCACAGCTCCGCGCGCGTCGAGCGCTATCTGCAGCTCTGCGCCGAGGACAACATCCAGGTTGCCAACTGCACGACGCCCGCAAACTACTTCCATATCCTGCGCCGCCAGATGCGCCGGGACTTTCGCAAGCCGCTGGTGATGATGACGCCCAAGTCGCTGCTCCGGCACAAGCTGGCAGTGTCCAGCGCGGCGGATTTCACGGGCGACAGCCACTTTCGGCGGATCGTCTCGGACCTGAACCCGCCCGCCGAGGGCGAGACGCGACGTTTGGTGCTTTGCTCGGGCAAGCTTGCGTACGAGCTGATGGAGGCGCGTGACGAGGCGGGCGACCTCGGCGTCGAGATCGTGCGGATCGAACAGCTCTATCCGTTCCCGTCGGAGCCCCTGCTCAAGCGGCTCAAGGCGATGCCGAAGCTCACGGACGTGGTGTGGGCGCAGGAGGAGCCGAAGAACAACGGTGCCTGGATGTTCGTCGAGCCCGTGATCGAACAATGCCTTGCCGAGGCCGGGTTCAAGAATATGCGTCCGCAATATGCGGGCCGCGATGCTGCGGCTTCGCCCGCGACGGGCCTCGCCAAGCGTCACGCGGCCGAGCAAGCGGCCTTGATTGCAGCGGCGCTCGGCCATAGCAGCCCGGCAAACACCGCCGCGGCTGCGGAATAAAGGAAAACGATGGCAACCGACGTCCAGGTCCCCGCGCTCGGAGAATCGATCACCGAAGGCACGCTCGCCCAGTGGCTGAAGAAGCCCGGCGAAGCGGTCGCTCAGGATGAGCCGATCGCCAGCCTCGAAACCGACAAAGTCAGCGTCGAGGTGCCGTCGCCAATCGCCGGCGTGCTCACCGAGCAGCTGGTGAAGGAAGGCGACACCGTCGCGGTGGGGGCGCCGATCGCTCGGATCGACGAAAAGGCGACCGCAGGCGCCGCTGCTGCCGCTCCGGCCCAGGCCGCAGCCGATGCCACGACCAATCCGGCGGGGCCGAGCGAAACGCCGGCGCTGCGCGGCGACGAACATGCGCCTGTCGCGCTCGCCGACAATGACGAGGATCACGTGACGACACTGTCACCGGCTGTGCGCAGGGCGGTGCTCGAATATCATGTCGATCCGAGCAAGATCCACGGTACCGGCAAGGACGGGCGTCTCACGAAGGACGACGTGATCGCGGCGGCACAGGCGCAGAAGCAACCTAGTGCTCCTGCGGAGGCAGGAGCCCAGACCGAGGCGAAAGCCTCGCCACCTCCGACGCCTTCGCCACGTGCGGACTGGGCCCCTGCCTCCGCAGGGGCACAAAGAAAAGAAGAACGCGTCAAGATGTCGCGGCTTCGGCAGACGATCGCCAAGCGGCTCAAGGATGCGCAGAACACCGCCGCGATGCTGACGACGTTCAACGACGTCGACATGACCGCGGTGATCGACGCGCGCAGCCGCTACAAGGATTTGTTCGAGAAGAAGCACGGCATTCGCCTCGGGTTCATGGGCTTCTTCGTGAAGGCCTGTGCGCTTGCGGCGAAGGACGTGCCGTCGGTCAACGCCAGCCTCGAAGGCGATGAAATCGTCTACCACGACTATCTCGACGTCTCGATTGCGGTTTCGGCGCCCAAGGGGCTAGTCGTTCCGGTCGTTCGCAATTCCGATCGAATGAGCTTCGCCGAGATCGAGAAGACGATCGCCGACTTCGGCAAGCGCGCGAAGGAAGGGACGCTCGGCATTGAGGAGATGCAGGGCGGCACCTTCACTATCTCCAACGGCGGCGTGTTCGGTTCGCTCCTGTCGACGCCGATCATCAACCCGCCGCAGTCGGCGGTGCTCGGAATGCACCGGATCGAGGAACGGCCGGTCGTCAAGGACGGGCAGATCGTTGCGCGGCCGATGATGTACCTCGCGCTCAGCTACGACCACCGCATCATCGACGGCCGCGAAGCGGTGACCTTCCTCGTCCGTGTCAAGGAAGCGATCGAAGACCCGACGCGGCTTCTCATCGACCTGTGATCACGAGATCGACAAAGGCGCTGGTGCTTTCCACGTTGCTCGCCGCTTGCTCGAGCAAATCCCACGACAGTTTCGATCAGGACTTCAAGCAGAACTTCGTGTCGTCCTGCGTCCATTCGGCGACGTCCTCGGGCGTGGCCCAGGATCTCGCGAGCAAGACTTGCACCTGCGCGGCGGACAAGGTGCAGCAACGCTTCTCGATGCAGCAGAAGATGCATCTCACGAAGGAGCAGCTGACGCCCATCATGATGAAATGCAGGGCAAGCATCGCCCGCTGACCCGCCTAGATAAACCCTGATCGCGCCCCTATGTCGCGCGCCAACGGAAGAGAGAAATGGCTGA
>DASUCP010000081.1:0-4903 GCA_036275975.1 Sphingomicrobium sp. | reverse complement strand
TCACGGTGAAAGCGCCCGACAAGCCGATTGACGTCAATCTGAACGTCGACATCAAGCAGGAGGTGCTGGTGCGGCTGCAGCAGGACGTCCAGCAGATGATCCAGAAGAATCCGCAGGCGTTCCCGCCCGCGCCGACTCATCCATGACCCGCAATCGTTGGATTTGGCTTGCCACGCTGGCGCTGTCGGCAGCACCGTCGGAGGCGCAGTCGCCTGGCGTCACCTTGGCCATCCAGGCCGGCCAGGTGGGCGAACGCTACGACGGCTATATGGGCTATGTGAGCACTGCGTCGCCCGAGCTGCGGCGGCAGGTCTCGGCCATCAATATCCGACGGCGCAACCTCTACATCGAACTCGCCTCGCGTCGGAACGTCACCGCGCAGGTGGTCGGATTGGCCACGGCCTGCGAATTGTTCGCCCAGCTGCCCGTCGGCGAAGCCTACCTGCTGGAGGACGGCGCATGGCGGAGGAGGGCGACCGGCCAGCCCGCCCCTGTTCCAAATTACTGCCGCTGAGACAGCGCGTTCACTGCGGTTGACTATCAACACACCGGTTCATAAAGGAGCGGCGCCTTGGCGGTAGAGCTTTCCGCCATGTTCCTCGTCCTTGCCTGGCCCCAAGAGCTTTTCGGCGGGGGCGACGCACAGGGGAGAGACGTGGCTGAGGACGATACCGGCGAGGTCCCGAAGCTTCCACCAGATGCGCGGCTCGAATCGCTCGATGAGCGGCTCGACCGGCTGCAACAGGCGGAAGCGAGGCGGACGGCCAAACGGCAGCCTGATGCGAATTATCGGACTGGCCAGATGGTCCTCGGTCAGCTCGTTGGCGGCCCACTTGGCGGCGGCATCGTCGGCTGGCTGCTCGATCGCTGGTTCGGGACCATGCCTTGGTTGACGTTGGTGTTCCTGTTTCTCGGCTTCGCGGTCGGCGTCTGGAACGTCATTCGGATTTCAAATGAGGCTTCGAGGAAAGCTCGGGGCGAACAGGATTAGGGAACGGAAGTGGCGGCGAGCGGTAAAATCGACCCGATGCACCAGTTCGTGATCGAGCCGATCGCGGGCTCGTTCGGACACAACAATCCTTTCGTCTTCACGAATAGCGCGTTGTGGACCCTCATCGTCCTCGGCACGATCTGGTTGTTCATGTTCGGCGGCATGAAGCGGGAGTTGATCCCCGGCCGCTGGCAGGTCGCGGTCGAGGGCCTGATTTCCTTCGTTGACGACATGGTGAACGTGAGCATCGGCCCGGAAGGCAAGAAGTTCCTGCCATGGGTCTTCACAGCATTCGTATTCCTGCTGTTCGCGAACCTCATCGGCAACATGCCGTTCGGCATCGTCGCGCCTGCCCATCCGTTTACGATCACGGCCCAGTTCACCTTCACCGGCGTCATGTCGCTGATCACCTTCGCGATCGTGCTCGGCGTGGGCTTCTGGAAGCACGGGCTTCACTTCTTCTCCCTGTTCGTGCCGAAGGACGCGCCGCTCGTCTTCAAGTTCGTGATCGCGCCGATCGAGCTCGTCAGCTTCCTCGTCCGGCCGTTTAGCCTTGGCCTCCGGCCCTTCATCGCGATGTTCGCCGGCCACGTCCTTCTCGACGTCTTCGGCAACTTCGTGGTGCAGGCACTGAACAGCCATAGCGCCGGAGGAATCGGCATCACGATCCTGTCGATGGCCTTCATCATGTTCGTGAGCATGATCGAGCTGCTCGTTGCCGCGATCCAGGCTTATGTCTTCGCAATCCTCACCTCGCTGTACATCGGCGAGGCCGTGAACCTTCACTAACCCTCAGTTTTTCCAAAGGAGTTCAATCATGGATGTCGCTTCCGCAAAGCTTATCGGCGCTGGTCTTGCCGCGATCGGTGTCGGCGCCGCCGCAGCGGGCGTCGGTTACGTTTTCGGTTCATTCCTCAACAGCGCGATCCGCAACCCGGCCGCCTCGGACGGCCAGCAGGGCCGCCTCTACATCGGCTTCGCCGCCGCCGAGCTTCTCGGCCTGATGGCGTTCGCCGTCGCCATGCTCATCCTGTTCGCGTTCTAAGCAGGACGAGCTAGCTCCCAGGAGCCGAGATGCCTCAACTTTCGCAGCTCTCCCAAGTCTACCTGTCGCAGTTCCTGTGGCTTGCGATCGCGCTCGGATTCATTTTCTTCGTGATCGCACGGGGAATGGTGCCGAAGATCCAGGCGACCGTCGACGCGCGTGAGAGCAAGATCGCGGGCGACCTCGAAGCCGCACAGAAGGCGCGAGCGGCTGCCGACGAGACCGAAGCGGCGTGGCGCGAGCGGATGGACGCCGCTCGTTCAGAAGCGGCGCGGCTGTCGCAGGAAGCCAAGGCTGAGAGCGGGCGGGACACTGAGGTCAAGGTCAAGGCTGCTGCCGACAAGCTTAACATGAAGGTCGAGGCCGCTCAGGGAAAAATCCGTGAGGCGCTTGAGGCGGCACGCGCCGAGATCGAGGCTGTTGCCGTCGAAGCAACGCAGGAGATGGTTCAGCGGCTGACCGGCAGCTCAGTGGACAAGAAGGATGCCGCTGCAGCGGTAAAGGCGGAGCTCAATGTCTAGCGCGTTGCTGATGGCCGCGATCGCCGAGGCCCCGGAAGCGGCCGAGCCGACCGCCTTTGGCCTCAATCCCGGCGGCTGGGTCGCGCTGGCCGTGCTGGTCGTCTTCGGGTTGCTGGCCTGGAAGAAGGTGCATCATGCCGTCGGCAAGGCGCTCGACAGCAAGATCGCCCTGATTCGCGACCAGCTCGCCGAAGCGGAATCGCTCCGCAAGGAAGCCGAAGCGCTGAAGGCGGAGTACGAAAAGAAGGCCAAGTCGGTCGACAAGGACCGCAAGGCTTTGATGGAGCGCGCCAAGCACGAAGCCGACGCCATCGTCGCCAAGGCGAAGACAGACGCCGAAGCGCTGATCGAGCGCCGTACGCGCATGGCGGAAGACAAGATCGCCGCCGAAGAGCGCGCCGCGGTCGAGCAGCTCCGCGCCGCCGCCGCCGATGCTGCGACCAAGGCCGCGGCGAAGCTCATCGCCGAGCGTCATGACGCGCAGACAGACGCCGCGCTCGTCGACCGCGCGATCAAGGAAATCGCCGGCCGTTAAGCCGGACCCCTGCGAAGGCAGGGGTCCAGCCCAGAAGAAAAGAGTCTGGGCTCCTGCCTTCGCAGGAGCACAGCCAATTATTGCCTATGACTGCCGCCTGGCTCGCTGACGCCCTGCAGCGCTTCGGTCGCGCAATCCTCGTCCGCCTGACGGCTAAGGTCGCCGAGGCTGACGATCCCGCACAGCTGTTCGCGCTCGTCGATCACGGGCAGACGACGGACCTGCGCCTGACTCATCTTGCTGGCCACGTCATCGACGTCATCGTCCTCGCGAACACAGATGATCTCGTCAGTCATCAGCTCGCGAACCGGTGTGTCTGGACCATAGCCCTTCGCTACGCCTCGCACCGCGATGTCGCGGTCGGTGATCATGCCGACGAGACGGCCGCCGTCAGAGACCGGGATCGATCCCGCGTCGGCGCTCAGCATGAACGACGCCGCTTCCTGCACCGGCTGGTCCGGGCGCACGGTTTGGACGTCGCGCGTCATCACTTCGCTGATTTTCATGGCTGCTCTCCTTTCAGGAAACCCGGCCGTCAAACGAACAGCAGAAGAGCGACGTTCCAGCGTTACGGGACATTCTCGGTCAGAAGGTCGTACGTCGCGACAAGCTCGTCGCGCTGGTTGAAGATCTCCACCGCCCAGCGGACCACGCCGGTCTCGTCGCTCTTAAGCGACTTGGAGCGGACGGTCAGCTCTACCCGCATAGAATCGCCGGGATAGAGTGGCGTCAGGAAGCGCAAATTCTCGAGGCCGGTGTTGGCGAGCACCGGGCCGGGATCCGGATCGACGAAGAGGCCCGCCGCAAAGCTCAGGATCAAGTAGCCGTGCGCCACGCGGCCCTCGAAGATTGGCGAGGCCTTCGCCGCCTCCTCGTCCATGTGGGCGTAGAACTTGTCGCCGGTGAACTTGGCGAAGTGCTCGATATCCTCGAGCGTCACCGTGCGGCTGGCCGTCTTCCACGTGTCGCCGATGTTGAGCTGGCTCATCCTGCGACGAAACGGGTGCACGTCGATGACGTGCTTGGGCGCGCCGGGCACGTACTGCTCGGTGATCTCGGCGATCATCGCCGGCGTGGACTGGAGCGCGGTGCGCTGCATGTAGTGTTTCACCCCCCGAACCCCGCCCATCTCCTCGCTTCCGCCCGCGCGGCCGGGACCGCCGTGGACCAGCACCGGGAGGGGCGAGCCATGGCCGGTGCTCTCGGCGGCATTGTCGCGATTCAGCACCAGCATTCGGCCGTGATAGGCGGCGGCGCCCTGCACGAAGTCACGCGCCGCCTCGGGCGAATGGGTGAACATCGAAAGGACGAGGCTACCGCGCCCACGGTTCGCGAGCGCGATCGCGTCGGCCATGTCCTTGTAGGGCATGATCGTCGAGACAGGGCCGAATGGTTCGCAGTCGTGGACTGCGCCGGTTTCCCATGGATGATCGGTGCGCAGCAGCACCGGCGGAAGGAATGCTCCGCCTGGAATGGGCGGCTCCGCGTTCGGATCGCCCGCGACGACCCGAGCGCCGGCGGCTTCCAGCTCGCGAATGCGCTCGCGGACGTCGTCACGCTGGCTGACGCTGACGAGCGCGCCCATGCGGGTGTCCTCCGCGCGCGGATCGCCGACCTTCGTCTTCCCCAGGCGCTCGCAAAGGGCGCGTTCGACGGCATCAAGATACTGAGCGGGCGCCATGGCGCGGCGGATGGCGGTACACTTCTGTCCCGCCTTCACGGTCATCTCGGTCGCGACTTCCTTGATGAACAAGTCGAACTCGGGCGTGCCCGGCGCCGCGTCTGGCCCGAGGAGCGAGGCGTTGAGGCTA
>DASUCP010000080.1:0-3721 GCA_036275975.1 Sphingomicrobium sp. | reverse complement strand
CGCTCGCTGATCCTGTTCGATCCGCAGAAGAAGAGCGGCGTGGTGGCGCTATGGAACAGCGACACGTGGCAGCCGGGCGGGCTCGAGTTCGAGGTGATGGACATGATCTATCACCTTCCGTTCCGCGACTGGCTCGAGCTGAACAAATCGCCGGCGGAATCGATTGCCGCCGCTGACAATGAGACAAGCGACAGCGGGGACGGCGGCCACTAGCGCCGCTCGGCTTCTTCTTTGGTTCTTTCGATTTCGCGCTTCTGCTTGAGATGCGCGACATAGCGAACGCCGAACCCGACGATCGTTGTCAGGACGCCGACACCTAGCGTTGGGAAATACCAAGCCGGCGCATGCGGCGCGAAACAGGCGACAGCGCCGAGTGCGAGAGCGCCGACAATCGAGAACAGATAGCCGACACCCTTCCAGTCGACACCGGACGAAATCGGAATTCGAACGCCGTCATGACTCATATGGGGCAGGAACATCCAAGCTGCGCGGTTGGTTTCTCGTCCAAACACCACAGGGAGTACCGGAGTAATGGCTAGCAGGGACGCGATTGGGCTTCTCAAGGATGACCACCGCGAGGTCAAAAAGCTTTTCAAGGAGTTCGAGGACGCAAAGGGCGAGGGCCGCAAGCAAAAGCTCGCGCACCAGATCTGCCTAGAGCTCATTGTCCATTCGGAGATCGAAGAGACGATCTTCTATCCGGCATGCGAGGGCACGGTGGACGAAGACGAGCTCAAGGAAGGCTATGTCGAGCACGATGCCGCGAAGCTGCTGATCGCCGAGATCGAGGCAGCTGAAGAGGGTGCCGACGACGATTTCTTCGACACGAAGGTGAAGGTGCTCCAGGAAGAGATCGAGCACCATATTGAAGAAGAGGAAGGTTCTGGCGGGATCTTCTCCCAAGCGCGCAAGGGCAAGCTCGACATGGATGCCATCGGCGAGCAACTCGCTCAGCGGAAGAAAGAGCTGACGGAGCGGTACAAGGCAGACGGGCTGCCTCGTCCCAAGCTCAAGACAATGGATGAAGTGTCGGTTTAGCGACTCGCTGCGACCGGCACTCCCGGACATAAGGTGAACCTGATCGGCGGAAAGCACCCATTTGCGCCGATTTAGGTGCGTCTTCCCAACCTATGCTAAGACCGCGACGGGAGCGCATTGGTTTTTTTCAGGCGTCGCGCCCCTGACAGCCCCACAATGCTGCCGCTTGTAGAAAAGCCAGGGGCTAAAGATGAGCTACGAAGACCAAAGCTATCACCAGGAGCGGGAGCGCCACTGCCGTGGCATGGCCGAGCTCGCATCGAACCCCGACGTCCGCCGTCGTCACGAAGAACTCGCAGAGTTGCATGCCAGCCGCGCCGCGCATTCTGATGGCTCCGGCAGGGACGCTGCCGAAGCCATCTAACTCACTCGACAATTACCGAAGGGCGGCGACCTGAGCGTCGCGTCCGTAAATGTCGTCGACGAAGCTCAGCTGCCCATTCTGTGCCTGCGCCGTCAGGTAAGTCACGTAGATCGGCACCGGCGTCGGAAGCGGCACGTTGAGCTCCGGCGAATTCGAGGCGGCTTGCGTGCTGCCTTCCATCATCCAGCGGCCCAGACGCTGGGCGTCTTCCAGCCGGATGCAGCCGTGGCTGAGCGTCCGGTCGTCCTGCGCGAACAGGTCCTTGTTCGGCGTGTCGTGCAGATAGATGTCGTACGCGTTCGGGAAGCCGAACTTGACGTGCCCCATCGAGTTGCGAGGCCCCGGCAGCTGCCGGACGCGGACTGTTTCACTGCCGTCGGCGACGGCCTTCCAGTCGACCTTCGCCGGGTCGAGGAGCTGGCCGGAATCGTCGAGCACCTGGTATCCCTGCCTGCTCAGGTAAGACAGGCCCTGGTCGAGCACGTTCTTGGCGATCAGCGACCGGACCATCGGCCCGTCGACATGCCAATAGGGATTGAGCGTCGCATAATAGATTGTGCTCGCGAGCATCGGCGTCTGGGTGCCCGGATCGGCCTTGCCGACGATCACCTTCATCGAATCCACGATGCGGCCGTTGTCGATCATGTAGAGCCGCGCGGCGGCCGTATCGACGACGACGTAGCGCTTCTGGAACGGGTGTTCCCGGATGCGGTCGAGGCTGGTGAGGATGCGTGGGTCGAGCGCGCCGCCGTTCGCCTGCATCTGCGTCCACGCGGCGTCACGCAGCTGCGCGTAAAGCGGGTTCACTTGCGACACCGAGCGCACGTAGGCCGGAAGCGACTGGGCTGAAGCCGTGCTCGCCAGGATCTGCGCCGAGCTCTGCGGACGCGGACGCGCCCAGCCATCGGCATAAATTACGCCGAGCGGAGGCTGCTGCAGCGCCTGCACGTACAGCACCCAGGCAGTCGACAGCATCCGGTCCGCGGCCGACAGCGCCTGCGGGTCGCCGGCTCGGGCCCGCGCCATGAGCGCCTGCGCCTGCGCCGCGAGAGCGGGGCCGCTTTCAAGGCCATCGAGCGGAGCCCTCTCGAGAACTCCGATCAGCTCGCGAGCCGCGTTGCTATCTGCGCCGGTGCGCAGCCACAGTGGGGATCCACCGCGGGCGGCGTAAAAGGAGGCGACCGCCTGTTGGGCGGACGCGGAATATCCCGCCGCGGGAAGCTCGGGCATCGTCGCGGCGTTAGCGGGGACGCAAAGGACCGTTAGCGCCGCAGCAGCGGCGCCGGCCAGCAACCGGATTTTCACGTTCCAAAACCTTCTAAAATCAGTTTGTTGCCGCGATAACGCAGCAACGGGGCGACGGGTTCAAAATAAGTGTTGACACGTCTCGAAAAAAGACTCGCTCGCGGAACAATAAGGCGGACGCGCCGAGTCGCGGCGCGTCCGACCGGGTGAACTGAGTGGAACAGGGGCCGCACCGAATGCCCTGGCGCGGCCCTCTCGGCAGATTACGAGCCGATTATGACCGGCGTTCCGACATCCGTGACGGAATAGAGCTTCTTCGCGAACGACGTCGGGAGATGGATGCACCCGTGGCTTTCGGCAGCGACGGATCCTGCGTGCAAGGCGATGCCGTGTGGCTCGAAGAACTGGGCGTACGGCATCGGCGCGTTGTCGTACTTCCTCGATCGGTACATCGGCGTCTTGTTCAGAATCGAGAATATGCCGGTGGGCGTCGGCTTGCTCTCGCGGCCGCTCGAGATCGTGGTCGCTGCCATCAGCGTCTCGCCGCGATAGAGATACGCCATCTGGTCAGACAGGCTGATGACGACCCGCTCCGGCCCGGCGCTCGGGGGAACGTCGCGCCAGACGTATTGCCCCGGTTTCAGAACCTTCGGCCCGAAGGCATCCATCATGTCGACGCGGGCCTGTCCGGCGGCGTCGCTCGCCTCCATCTGCGCCTGGTAAGTTTCGAGCGCGAAGGCGGGCGTAGAAAGGGTCGAGATCCCAAATACGCACGATCCCGTCAGCGCCATAGCAATGGCTAGTCGCTTCATTTTACACCTGAATTTAGTTGTTGACTTTTGTCGCGAAATGCATCGACCCCGAGTCGGGTTCCTTCAACAGCTGTTAGGGGCCCTCAGGAAAACACCGGTTGGACGGCCCACACGGCACCTGCGCCGATGTGGTCTCGGGGGTGAGGGCGAGCATTTCGGGGCCATTGGTGCTATCGGCGCGCGATGAGCAGCAGACTTCGTCCGGCGCTTGCGGCGCTGGTCGCCGGCGTCAGTGTTTTCAGTCTCTTGCGCTGGGTGCGTG
>DASUCP010000079.1:0-2410 GCA_036275975.1 Sphingomicrobium sp. | reverse complement strand
CCTTTTTCGTAGGTCGAGCTCGGCTTGTCCGACCAGGCCTTGCCGGCCATGTCGACGTGCGCCCACTTGAGGCCGTTCTCGATGAAGCGCTGGATGAACTGCGCTGCCGTGATCGACCCGCCTTCGCGAGGGCCGACGTTTTTCATGTCGGCGATGGGGGAATCGATCAGGCGGTCGAACGGCTCGCCGAGCGGCATCCGCCACAGCTTGTCACCGGACTCGTTCCCCGCCTTGGTCAGCTCGACCGCGAACTCCTCATTGTTGGAGAACAGGCCGGCCCACTCGTGCCCGAGGCTGATGAGGATGGCACCGGTAAGTGTGGCGAGATCGACGATCGCCGAGGGTTTATAGTTTTTCTGCACGTAGGTGACCGCGTCGGCTAGCACGAGACGCCCTTCAGCGTCGGTGTTGATGACCTCCACCGTCTGCCCCGACATCGTCGTGACCACGTCGCCCGGCCGCTGCGCATTGCCCCCGGGCATGTTCTCGACGAGCCCGCAGATGCCGACGATGTTCGCCTTGGCCTTACGCAACGCGAGAGCCTTCAACGCGCCGGCAACTGCACCTGCGCCTCCCATGTCCCACTTCATCGCTTCCATGCCGGCCGCCGGCTTGATCGAGATACCGCCCGTGTCGAAGGTTACGCCCTTGCCGACGAACGCGACCGGCCTCTTGTCTTTCGCGGCGCCGTTCCAGCGAAGCACCAGCAGGCGCCCCTCCCGCGCCGAGCCCTGCGCGACACCCAAGAGCGCGCCCATGCCCAGCTTCTGCATCTGCGCGCGAGTGAGAACGTCGATCTCGACGCCGCTGCCCTCGAGCGATGCTTTCACGCGCTCGACGAAGGATTCCGGATAAATGATGTTCGCCGGCTCGGTAACCAGCTCGCGAGTGAGCGACACGCCCTCCACGACCGGCGCCCAGCGCGACTTGTACCGCTGTTCCGCCCCCTTGCCGCCGCCGACGATCGTGATTTCGGTGAGGGTCGGCTTCTGGTTGTCCTTGAGCTTGGTCCGATAGCGATCGTAACGCCAGGAGCGGAGCGCGGCGGCGAGGCCGACGCGCGCGGCCGTATCGGCGTCGTACCCGAGGCCGCTTACATCGATGACGGCCTTCTTCTCTCCTGAAGTCTGCAGTCGCGCTGCTGCAGTTCCGCCGAGCTTCTCCGCCGCTTCGCTGGGCGTGGTACCTGCTCCGGTGCCGATGACGAGCAGCCGCCGAGAAGTCCCGTGATCATCGATGAACTGCTCGGAAACGCTCGCGCTTTCGCCCTCGAACCGCTGCCGATCGAGCGTCGCAGCGACCTGCTGTTGCGCAGGCCCGAGGGACGCGAGGTTCGACCGGTCCTTTCCGGCGACGGCAAGCACCAGCGCATAATCTCCCGCGGGCCGGCTGTCGGCGAAACGAATTTGCATGTGAGGCAATCCTTTGAGGAACGAATGTTGAGGGGTGCCTTTAAGGCGCAAGTTAAACCTTGGCAAAGGCGGCTCGGTTGCGCTGCTCGCCGTTGTCGGCGCGCGTTCGAGGTGCAATAGGTTCGTGCAAGGCTAGGGTTCACTCGAGGGCGGACGGGAAGCGTTGCGGGCGAGATTTGTCTGGTGGTCAGCGCTCCCGTTGCTGGCGGCGGCACCCGCCGCGGCTTGGGCGCAATCCGCGTCTGCGCCTGTGACACCTGCGACAACCACGCAGGACCAGATCGTCGCCTTCAGCGCGGACCAGGTCACCTACGATAGCGACGCCGACGTCGTGACCGCCAGCGGCGCCGTGCGGATGAACCGCGACGGCAATTATCTCGCCGCCGACCAGGTCGTCTGGGATCGCAAGTCGGGCCAGGTCCATGCGATGGGCAACGTCGTCATCCTCACGCCGCAGGGCGACAAGATCGTCGGGGAGAATGTGCGCCTCACCGACACGCTGCAGCAGGGCGGGGTCGACAATCTGATGGTCGTGCTCGAAAGCGGCGGACGCATCGCCGCTGCCCATGGCCGGCGGAACGGCGACGTCACCATCCTCGAGAACGCCATCTATTCGCCCTGCCCGGTCACCACGTCCAGCGGCTGCCCGAAACGGCCGAGCTGGGCGATCACCGCCGCGCAGGTGATCGACGATCCCGCGACCGACAAGGTCAGGTTCGTCGGAGGGCATCTCCAGCTATTCGGCGTTACGCTGCCGCTGCTGCCGGTATTCGCGCTATCCCGCAGCAATGAGGGAGCGACGGGATGGCTCGCGCCCGACTTCAGCATCTCGAGCAAGAAGGGCTTCGAGATCGCGGAGCCCTATCACTGGCAGATCGCGTCCAACCGCGATTTCACCCTCACTCCGCACGTCTACACCGGCGTGCTCCCGGCGATCGAGTTCAACTACCGCCAGCTCGACCAGATCGGTGCGTTCCAGCTCAGCGGATTCCTCACTT
>DASUCP010000078.1:0-3184 GCA_036275975.1 Sphingomicrobium sp. | reverse complement strand
CGGGCCGCCCGGCAACGTCTCCTGATAGGCCCTGATCAGGCAGTAAGTCCCGTCCGATCCCTGCACGAGGACCGGCGAGGCGGGAGGCACAACCTTGCATGGAGTGTTGGCGCTCACCGGCAACTTGTATGGCGGCAGCGGCTGGCGCGGCACAGTTGTGCCGTTGAGAATCAGCTGGCCGTTTCGAACCTCGACAGTGTCGCCAGGCAGGCCGATAACGCGTTTGATTAGGTCAGCGTTTTCACTCGGAACGCGGAACACCGCCACGTCGCCGCGCGCCGGCAGATGCTCGAAGATCCTGCCTCCGAATGCCGGGAGGCCGAACGGAAAGCTGTATCGCGAATAGCCGTACGGCCATTTTGCGACGACCAGATAATCCCCGATGTAGAGCGTCGGTAGCATAGAGCCCGACGGGATGTTGAACGGCGCCATGATGAAGCTGCGCAGCGCCCATGCGGCGATGGCGAGCAAGACGATGAAGCGAACCGTGCTCCACGCGCTTGCGCCTTGCTTCGGAGCCTCAGTGGCGTTGGACGATCGAAAGCGCATCCATCCGCTTCTTTCCGCGTGGAGCGGGCAGGTCAAGCGGGCTGGCAATTGCCGTTCACGCCATTATGTCCGCCGCCATGGACCGGCGGCAGCAGAGCGGTAGCAAGAACCTCGCTGAGCTCTTCACGGCCGAACCCGATCGGCTGAGCCGGCTCAGCTTCGACGTTTCAGGCATCTATTTCGATTGGTCGAAGACGCATCTCGATTCAGCCCTGATCGAGCAATTCACGCATCGCGCTGAGCAGATGAAGTTTGACGAGTGCCGCGACGCGCTCTTTTCTGGCGGGATCGTGAACCGGAGCGAAGGCCGGCCCGCCACGCATGTGGCCGAGCGCGGCAGCGGCGCTTCCGACGATGTCGATCTCGCCACCGCGCGCCGGGAGCGGATGCGCGCCCTCGTCGACGCGATCGAGGCGGGGGCGTTCGGCGACATCACGGGCATATTGCACATCGGGATCGGGGGATCGGTGCTCGGTCCGGCGCTGCTGGTCGATGCGCTCGGGCGGCGCTCCTCCAGCTTCACGGTGCGGTTCCTGTCGAACATCGACGGGGCTGCTTTCGACGAAGCCGTCCGGCCGCTCGATCCCGCAACCACGCTTGTGGTGGTGGCGTCGAAAACATTTTCGACACTGGAAACTCTCGCCAACCTCGAGGCCGCTCGGGATTGGCTGCAGTCCAACGACGTTGCCGACCCGGATGGTCGAGTGATCGCCGTGACGGCGAAGCCCGAGGGGGCCCTCGAACAGGGAATCGACGAAACCCGTATCTTGCAGTTCGGCGAGGGCGTCGGCGGCCGTTACTCATTGTGGAGTTCGGTCGGACTGACCGCGGCGCTGGCGCTCGGCTGGGACGCGTTCGAAGCGTTGCTCGAAGGCGCCGCCGAGATGGACCGGCACTTCCGCTTCGCCGAAACGAGTGAGAACGTGCCGCTTATCGCCGCCTTCGCCGACCGGCTGTACGTCGAGCAACAGGGGTGTCAGACGCGCGGCGTATTTGCCTATGACGAGCGGCTGCAGCTGCTTCCGTCCTACCTTCAGCAGCTCGAGATGGAATCCAACGGCAAGTCGGTGAACGCCGACGGTGCGCCGGTTGAATATCCCACGGCGCCGGTCACCTGGGGCGGCATTGGAACGGATGCACAGCATGCGGTCTTCCAACTCCTCCACCAGGGCACCGTGCTCGTCCCGGTTGAGTTCGTCGCCGTGCGCAAAGGCGACGACGAGCAGGACCCAGAGCATCACCGTCTCCTGCTGCTCAACGCCTTCGCACAGGCCGCGGCGCTGATGTCGGGACGGGCTAGCGAAGACCAACAGCGGACCTATCCGGGGAATCGGCCCAGTTCGACGATTCTGATCGATAGCCTCGATCCGCGCTCGCTGGGCGCGCTCATCGCCTTCTACGAGCACCGCACATTCGCAAACGCGGTGCTGCTCGGGATCAATCCATTCGATCAGTTCGGCGTCGAGCTCGGCAAGGAAATCGCCCGCCAGCTGTCCGAAGGCGCGGACGAGGGCACGCTCGACGTGTCCACTCGCGCCCTGATGGAAAGGGCCGGCCTGTGATGCGAGCGCTCCTCGCAATTGCACTGATGGTGACCGCGGCGGCCGCGGAAGCCGAGCCTCTGAAATTCTATAATGGCCGCCTGTTCATCTCGGCAACGATCAACAGGGTCTCGACCGAAGCCCTGCTCGACAGCGGTGCAGAAGCGACCCTCGTCGATCCAGTGCTGGCGGCAAAGGCGAAACTGCCGGAAGGCAAGGCTCAAGTCATAAAGGGATCGGGCGGCGCCGCACCCGCTCACATCGTCGAAGGTGTAACCGTCGGCGCTCTCGGGATGGAGCTTCACCCCGACGCCGTCGTGGTGCTGGACATGACGGATCTGTCGAAGCGCCTGATCAAGCGCCCCACGCATGCCATTGTCGGGCGCGAGCTGTTCGACTCCGCGCGCCTCGCCATCAATATTTCGGCCGGCGAAATTTCGACGGTCAGCCGTGATGTGGAGCCCCGCGGGGAGAAGCTGCCGCTGACCGGTCACGCGGGGATCGAAGGGATCCCGGTCAAAGCGAACGGGGCATTGGCGCAGGCTGAATTCGATCTCGGCAACGGCAGCGACGTGCTTATCTCGCGCGAGATGGTGAAGAAGCTCGGACTGAAGATCATAGGCAAGAAGTCTGGTGGTGGCATTGGCGGAGCGCTCAATCGCGACGTGGTCCGCCTCAACTCGCTCGAGGTCGCGGGAAAGACGTTCCACAATGTTACCGCGACGATCGACGACCAGCCTAGCCACAATGACCTCAACGTCGGCACCGAAATCCTGAAAAATTTCGCGATCACGACTGACTTCAAAGATCGCGCCGTGTGGCTCCAGCCACTTGGGGAAAAGAATTAGAATGGCCGATTTCGATCTGTTCGTGATTGGCGCGGGCTCGGGTGGAGTCCGCGCATCGCGCGTCGCTGCCGCTTATGGCGCGCGGGTGGCGATTGCCGAGGAATATAAGGTCGGCGGCACCTGCGTGATCCGGGGCTGCGTCCCCAAGAAGCTACTCGTCTACGGAGCGCATTTCGCGGAAGACCTGAATGATGCAGCGATGTTCGGGTGGGACGTGCCGAAGTGCCACTTCGATTGGCCTACGCT
>DASUCP010000077.1:0-4952 GCA_036275975.1 Sphingomicrobium sp. | reverse complement strand
AGCCATTCGAATTGATCGGCGTGCCGCTGCATCACCATCAGCGACCATGCGAGATAGGTCCGGTCATCCGTCGCGAGGCGGAACTCGCCGCCCGGTTTGAGCTTGGCGGCGAAGAGATCGACTGGACGATCGTTCACCATGCGGCGCTTGGCATGGCGGGATTTCGGCCAAGGGTCCGGGTGTAGCAGATAGAGGAAGCTCAGCGCCCCGTCGGGTACGCGCTGCAACACCTCGAGTGCATCGCCGCGCCACAGCCGCACGTTTGCGAGATGCTTGTCGCGGATATGCGCGAGCGCGGCTGCAACGCCGTTGAGGAATGGCTCGGCGCCGATGAAGCCGTGGTCCGGGAGCATGTCAGCGCGGTCGGCCAGATGTTCGCCGGAGCCGAAGCCGATTTCAAAGTGAAGCGGGCGATCTTCGCCGAAGAGCAGCCGCGATGTCACCTCGCCCTCTTGAGGCAGGGCGATCTGCGGCAAGAGCGTATCGACCAGCTCCTGCTGGCCCCTGCGCAGCCTGTGCCCGCTCGAGCGGCCGTAAAGGCGGTTTAGGCTCAGTGGATCGCCGGATTTGAACGCGGTCATGGGCGCTCGCCTAGTCCGTCGACCTCCAACCGTTCAAGGGAACCTCACGGGTCTCTGGGCGTCAAATATGCAGGAGAGGAGAGTCGCCATGGCAACAATCCATGAAGGGCCTCATAGTCACCCTCACAGCACGGCACAGATCGGGGGCCATCCAATCCACCCGATGCTGGTCCAGTTCCCGATCGTGCTGTTCATTGGGACGCTTGTCACCGACATCGTTTTCGTGAGCAACGGTAACCCTATGTGGGCGATCGCCTCACGATATTTGCTTGGGGTCGGCATCATCATGGCCGCCCTCGCGGCGACTGCGGGATTGACCGATTTCTTCGGCGACAAGCGCATCCAGGGCTCAGATGCGGTCAAGCACATGGTCGCCAACGTCACCGCGGTCGTGCTGGAGATCGTCAACTTCTTCGTGCGCCTGCACAGCGACGCAGCGATCCGCGGAATCGGGATCGTCCTGTCGGTCATCGTAGTGCTGATACTCGCCTACAGCGGTTGGAAGGGCGGCGACCTCGTGTACCGCCACGGTATCGGAGTGAACGACGGCGAGTGACCGGACTCAGGCTGCGACGGCGGCCCTAAGGTCGTCGACCAGGTCGACCCGCTCCCACGGGAAGAAATCGCCCTCGGGCTTGCGGCCAAAGTGGCCGTAGGCTGCGGTCGGCTGATAAATCGGCTTGTTCAGGCCGAGGTAAGTGCGGATGCCGCGCGGGGTGAGACCGCCGAGCTTGCGAATGTTCCCGATCGCCTGCTCCAGCTTCTCGTCGTTGACCGTGCCTGTGCCGTGCGTGTCGACATAGAGCGAAAGCGGCTCCGAAACGCCGATCGCGTAGGCGAGCTGGATGGTGCAACGACGCGCGAGGCCCGCGGCGACGATGTTCTTGGCGAGATAGCGCGCGGCATACGCAGCAGACCGGTCGACCTTCGTCGGGTCCTTGCCCGAGAAGGCACCGCCGCCGTGCGGGGCTGCGCCGCCATAGGTGTCGACGATGATCTTGCGGCCCGTGATTCCGGCGTCGCCCTCGGGTCCGCCAATCTCGAAGCTGCCCGTCGGGTTGATGTGATAGACGGTCTCGTTGCCTAGCAGCTGCTGCGGCATCACGCGGGCGACGACGTCCTTCACATAAGCGTGAAGCTCCGCCTGCTTCTCGCCCTTATCGTACCCCGGCTTGTGCTGGGTCGAGACGACGATGGCGGTCGCCTTGGCCGGCTTGCCGTCTTCGAATCGCAGAGTGACCTGGCTTTTGGCGTCAGGCTCGAGGAAGGGCGCGGCGCCGCTGTGGCGGTCCTTGGCCATCTCCATCAGGATCTTCTGGCTGTAATCAAGCGTCGCCGGCATCAGGTCCGGGGTCTCGTCGCAGGCGAAGCCGAACATGATGCCCTGGTCGCCGGCGCCTTCGTCCTTGTTCTCACCCGCGTCCACCCCTTGCGCGATGTTCGCCGACTGTGGGTGGAGGTGGTTGGCGAAATCGAAGCGGTCCCAGTGGAAACCGTCCTGCTCATAGCCGATGCGCTTGACGGTGTTGCGCACCGCCTGCTCGATCTCCTCGCGGATGCCGGGCGCCCAATTGCCTTCGCGGTCCATGATGCCCTGGCCGCGGATTTCGCCGGCGAGGACCACGCGGTTGGTCGTGGTCATCGTCTCGCATGCGACGCGAGCCTCGGGATCCTTCGACAGGAACAGGTCGACGATCGCATCGGAAATCTGGTCCGCGACCTTGTCGGGATGGCCTTCGGAGACGGACTCGGACGTGAAGAGATAATTGCTGCGCATGTGCGAAAAGCCGGCCTCGATTTTGGGATATAAAGAAGTCTTTATATGACGCCTCTAGCGGCGCTTACGGCCAAGCACAATGCCGCCTGCGATGAGCAGAAAGCCGAGCAGCAGCGGGATGACGTTGCCGAGGCGGGCGAAGAGCGGAGCCGAATCCGCAGGGGGTGGCAGGACGGCATCGATCACCCCGGGTTTCCGCCACGGGAGCGAGTTGAGAACGTTTCCGCGTGCATCGATGACGGCGCTGATGCCCGTTGGAGTCGCGCGAAGCACGGGCAGACCTTCCTCCGCGGCGCGGAGGCGCGCCTGGGCGAGGTGCTGCGGAGGTCCCCATGGCCCGAACCACGCGTCGTTCGACGGGTTGAAGATGAAGGCGGGGCGGTTTCGCTCATCGACCACGTGGCCGGAGAAGATGATTTCGTAGCAGAGGTCGAAGCCGACCTTGCCCCATTCGCCGCCGAGATCGATGGTTTGTGGTCCCGGACCGGGCGTGAAGTCGATGTCCCCCGGCGCGAGCCGCGACAGGCCGATCGTCGAGAGCAGCGGCCGCATCGGCAGATATTCGCCGTACGGGACGAGATGTGCCTTGTCGTAGCGACCGACGATGCGGCCGCGGGGCGCTAGGACGAAGATGCTGTTGGCGGCACCTGAGACGAGAGTGCCGTCATTCGAGAAAATGGCGAGGCCGCCCGTCAGGAGCAGGTCGCCTGGGCCGAGCAGCGATGCGGCCTGCGCTCGCTGAAACTGGGCGTATGCCTGGCCGCCGGGGCGGGAGTCTTCGAGCGGGTCGGTCACCGCGGCTTCGGGCCAGAGCAAGAGCCGCGGCTGATCCGATGGGCCGCCTGAGAGCTGGGCAAGGCGGCGCGCCGCCTCCTCGTCGAAGCCGGGCCGCCATTTGTCTTCCTGGCCAATGTTCGGCTGGACGATGCGGACGTTGCGGATGGTCAGGGGATCCGGTGGGACCGGGGAGGACGGGAGAGCCCAAAGCAGCGCCGTCACCGCCAGGATCACAACTAGCGGCAGCCATTTCTTGTAATATTCGAGCCAGATCGCGCCGCCGAGGAGGACCACGAGGCCCGAGAGGCCGTACGTGCCGATCAGGGGAGTGATCGTGATCAGCGGCGTCGGCGCCATAACGGCCGCCAGCGGATTCCATGGAAACCCGGTAAACATGCTGCCGCGGAGCCATTCGGTGATCGCCCACGCTCCGCCGAGCACCGTCACGAGGACTACCCGGTCGTCCCGCCCCAGCCGCCACGCGACGCCGACAGCAAGCGCCGGATAGACGGCGAGATAGAGCGAGAGCAGCACGACCGCGATCCAGCCGAGCCAGGCGGGCATGTTCGACTGATAGGTAAAGGAGGTCGCGATCCAGTTCAGGCCCACGACGAACTGCCCGAGGCCGAACATCCAGCCGATCAGCAGCGCGCGACGGAGAGATTGCGTCCGGTCGACCCACTCGCAAACCAGCGCGATTGCGATCAGCATCAGCGGCCAGAAGCCGACCGGCTCGAAAGCCAATGCGGAGACCGCGCCGGCGAGGAAGGCGTAGAGGACGTACCGCATCACGGCGGTCGCTAGCGGTTACGCTCGTTCAACGAAAGCCTCGACAATATTACGGCGACGACGCAGGGCAGGGGCATGAGCCTGCCGCCCTTTCACCTCGCATTTCCCGTCGACGATCTGGCCGCTGCTCGCCGCTTCTATGGAGAGCTACTCGGATGCCCCGAAGGACGTAGCGCCGACGAATGGATCGACTTCGACCTGTATGGCCACCAGATCGTGGCGCATCTTGCGCCCGTCAGCAGCCGCTCGAGCAATCCCGTTGATGGCGAAGATGTGCCCGTCCCGCATTTCGGGATTGTCCTGCCGATGGAGCAGTGGAAGGCACTTGCTCAGCGATTGCAGGACGCTGGCACTGAGTTCGTGATCAAGCCGACCGTCCGCTTCGAAGGGCAGGCGGGCGAGCAGGCGACGATGTTCTTCCTCGACCCTGCCGGCAACGCGCTCGAGTTCAAAGCGATGGCGAATCTCGCGAACCTGTTCGCGAAGAATTAGTCGGCCTGCCCTTGGTCCTGCGGCGCGTGAAGCCGCACGCGGATGATGCGGCGGGGGTCGGAATCGACGGCTTCGAGCTTCCAGCCGGACGGATGGGTCACGCACTCGCCGCGGGAGGGAATGTGGCCGGCGAGCAGGAATACGAGGCCACCGAGGGTATCAACCTCGTCCTCGTCCGTGGAAAAGCGCCGGTCGACGGCCTGGGCGAGCTCGTCGAGTTCGATCCGCGCGTCGGCTTCCCACACGCCATCTTCGAGCAAAGTTAGCATCGCGGCTTCGGCGTCATCATGCTCGTCCTCGATCTCGCCGACGATCTCCTCGACTACGTCCTCGATCGTGACCAGGCCTTCGGTCCCGCCGAACTCGTCGACGACGATCGCGAGATGGACCCGCTCCGTTCGCATGCGAGCGAGCAGCTCGATCACTCCCATCGATTCGGGGACGAACAACGGCTCGCGCATGAGCGCCGACATCGAGCGGTCCCTCGTCTCGTCATTATTGGCGAGGAACACGTCCTTGATGTGGACCATGCCGAT
>DASUCP010000076.1:0-2600 GCA_036275975.1 Sphingomicrobium sp. | reverse complement strand
GCCGAGCTCCTCCGTCTCCTCATAGAGCGTAATGTCCTCGTCGCCGATCGCTCCGAGGCGGTGATAGCGGGCGCGGTAGCTGCGCCAATTGTCGTTCACCTCGGTGAAGACGATGCCTTTGCTGTCGCTCGTCCACACCGGTTGGCCGATGCCGACCTTCGTCACCGTTTCGATGTCCTTGCCGGTCGCAAGATCGCGCATTCTCAGCTGGAAGCGTTCCGAACCATCATAATCGGCCAGCGTTGCCAGTAGCTTGCCGTCAGGGCTGACTTCCAGCGCGCCAAGACGGAAATAATGATTGCCAGTTGCTTCGGTCGGCTCATCGAAGATCAACTCGTCCTCGCCGCCGCTTACGCGCTTGCGGTACCAGCTGCGATACTGCGCGCCAGGGGTAAACGCCCACCAGTAGAGATAGTCGCCGTCGCGGATCGGGACTGAGCTGTCGTCCTCCTTGATGCGCCCCTTCATCTCCTCGAACAGCTGCTCGATCAGCGGCTTGTGCTGCCCGGCCCAGGTCTCGAAATAGGCGTTCTCCGAATGGAGATAAGCGAGCACGTCCGGATCATCGACCTCGGGATATTTCGGATCGCGGAGCCAGTGCCACGGATCCTCGATGGTGACTCCATGGCGCTCGTAGCTGTACGGGCGGCGTTCGGCTTGAGGCGGGGCGGGAAGGCTGACGGGCTTGTCCATGTCGCGCTCTTAACGCCCCCGGCCCGGACCTGCGAGGTGGCAAGTTGCTGACACAGGCTGACATCGACCGGATGTGGTTCGGCTGCGGCAATTTCGGCGGAATGGGCTCGTCGCCAAAGCTGCGCAACGCGGGGGACAGCGAGGAACAGGCGCTCCAACTCCTCGATCATGCGAGGGCCCTGGGCCTACGCAGGTTCGACACCGCGAACACCTACGGCGGCGGCGCGAGCGAAACCATCCTGGGCAAATGGCTCCGAGCGCAGGGCTCAGTCTTCGTGCACGAGGCGCAGATCGCGACCAAGGTCGGTAATCCCCATGGCTGTTCCGTAGACGAGACGCCGCTTAGCAGGACGCAAATCGCATCACATCTCGATGAGTCGCTGCGGCGGCTCGGCGTTGAGCGGATTGACGTCTACTACGTCCATGAATTCGATCGGGTCACGCCGGTCGAGGAAACGCTCGAAGCGATGACCCGCGCCGCCGAGGCCGGGAAGATCGGCAGTTTCGGCGTCTCAAACGCTTCGCTTGCAGACCTGAAGGCCGTGCGGAGTCTCGCTGCCCCAACCCTTCGCTTCGAATATGTGCAGAACGAGTTCAACCTGCTCTCCACCGCGGATGCCGATGAGCTAATTCCCTACTGCGCCGAGAACGGGCTTCGCTACACGGCCTTCAGCCCGCTCGCCGGAGGGTTGCTGACCGGCAAATACCGGTTGGGTGAGGAGCCGCCCGCCGGAAGCCGTCTGGCTCACGCGCGGGACATCTACAACGGCTATCTGACCGAGGAATCCTTCGCCTCGATCGACCGGCTGAAGAGATTGTCGGAGGAGCGCCACATAACGATCGCGGAGGCTGCGCTGCGTTTCGTGCTGGACACGCCCGGCGTGGATGGCCTGATCATCGCGCCGCGAAGCACCGAGCAGTTCGCAAGCCTCGGCCTCGGCTCGCGATGATCAGTTCACGGGCGCGTTGAGCCCATTCCAGAAGGCGATCGGTCCGCCGGCGATCGTCGGAATGTCGACGCGCTGCTGACCAAGCAACACTGCGCCGGCGATGCCGAACGCGAACCAGATGACGATCGCACCGAGAATATACGGCTTCATCCCTGCCTCCCACTCGATCGGCAGCTTCGAGTACAAGCGAAACTCTTTACAACCCGTGTGCACGATGGCTCGGACCGGACATGCGACTTCGACAAAAGCCCTGTCCTACAAGCAGCCAGTTGTGATCCAAGCTCGCGGATGGCGCTGCTGTGATTCGACGTCGAGACTCACAAGGCTGACCGCTTTGGGCTTCGCGCGCACGCGTACGACCGCTGCAATCGCTGCGTTCCGCGCGCACGCGCGCGCGCGTTGCACTGCCAACTTTGGCAACTTTCGCGATCCGCCGGGACTTTAAGAACGACCGTCGTTGGACTAGCTGAGAGGCAAGGGAGTTAACTTATGTCCAGTTACGCCGATCGCCTCGCCGCGCTTCGCGAGCAGCTCAAGGCCGAGAAGCTCGACGGCTTCGTCGTTCCGCTGACCGACGAGCATATGAGCGAATATGTCGGAAGCTACGCTCAGCGGCTTGCGTGGCTCACGGGCTTTCAGGGCTCGGCCGGCTCGGCCGTAGTGCTTCCCGAGCAAGCCGCAATCTTCGTCGACGGGCGCTACACGCTGCAAGTCCGCCAGCAGGTCTCGCCGACCGAGTGGAGCTACCAGTCGGTCCCCGAGACGAGCGCCACGCAGTGGCTGGAGGAGCATGCTTCGAAGGGCGCGCGCATCGGTTACGATCCGTGGCTGCACACGCGCGACTGGGTGAAGAAGGCCAAGGATGCGCTCGCGAGCAGGGGCGCCGAGCTGGTGGCGGTGGACCGCAATCCGATTGACGAAATCTGGAAAGACCGCCCCGAAGCCTCGAAGGCGCAT
>DASUCP010000075.1:0-10658 GCA_036275975.1 Sphingomicrobium sp. | reverse complement strand
TGATCTCAAGCCGCAGAGAGAATCCGGTTCCGGAGATCGCCGGGCTCAATCTAATCCCCGCCTTGGTCATCCTTCTTCGCGAAATCATCGTCTCGGGTCTCAGGGAATTCCTCGCCGGCCTGCAAGTGTCGGTGCCGGTGAGCGCCCTCGCCAAATGGAAGACGACGCTTCAACTTGTCGCGCTTGGCGCGCTGATCCTCGGCGGGGCAGTGCCGCAGCAGCCCGGGGTTCACCTGATCGGACTGTTCTGCTTGTGGGTCGCGGCGGCGCTGACGCTAGTCACCGGCTACGATTACCTCCGCGCCGGTCTCAGGCACATGGATTGAGCCGCGAAGGTCCCCAGCTCTAATCGAAAATCCGATTTTCACTGACGAACTTTAATCGTTTCCGTCGACAGCACAGCTGTCCTAGGCGCCTCCTGAACGAATCCGACGGAGGAATCTCAACCATGGACGCAAAGACGACGGGCAGCCCACTCCACGACCCTTCGAAGGAGCCCAATGCCCTGCGGTCACTGCTAGGTCGCACCAACCGCGATTGGTGGCCGAACCAGCTCTCGCTTGAGATCCTTCCGCAGCCGTCGGATCCGATGGGTCCGGATTTTGATTATGCCGAGGAATTCCAATCGCTCGACTATCAGGCCGTCAAGCGGGACCTCACGGCGCTGATGACGGACAGCCAGCCGTGGTGGCCGGCGGATTACGGGCACTATGGCCCGTTCTTTATCCGCATGGCGTGGCACAGCGCCGGCACTTATCGCATTGGCGACGGCCGCGGTGGAGCGAACTCTGGCCAGCAGCGCTTCGCTCCGCTGAACAGCTGGCCGGACAACGGCAACCTCGACAAGGCCCGCCGCCTGCTCTGGCCGATCAAGCAGAAATATGGTCGCAAGCTCAGCTGGGCCGACCTGATGATCCTCGCCGGGAATGTCGCCTTCGAATCCATGGGAGCGCCGGTGTTCGGCTTCGGCGGCGGCCGAGCGGACGTCTACGAGCCCGAGCACGACGTTTATTGGGGCACTGAAGAGGAATGGGTGGGTCAAGGCGCCCAGCCGCGCATGGGTGAGGCGGCCGAAGAGGTGCTGGAGAACCCTCTTGCGGCGGTCCAGATGGGCCTCATCTACGTCAATCCGGAAGGCCCGGGGGGAAGCGCGGATGCGCTCGCGTCAGCCAACGAAATCCGCGAGACGTTCCACCGCATGGGCATGACCGACGAGGAGACGGTCGCGCTCACCGCCGGCGGGCACACCTTCGGCAAGTGTCATGGCGCTGGAGACGTCTCAAAGGTCGGCGCGGAACCTGAAGGCGCAGATATCGCGCAGATGGGCCTCGGCTGGCAGAGCGGCCATGCGAGTGGGATGGGTGACGACACGATCACCAGTGGCCTCGAAGGCCCCTGGACTCCGACTCCGACCAAATGGAGCATGAACTATTGGCACATGCTTCTCGATTACGAATACGAACTGGTGAGGAGCCCAGCCGGCGCGAAGCAGTGGCAGCCCAAGGACGTGAAGCCCGAAGACATGGCCCCCGCCGCGCACACTGCCGGCAAGCGCGTGCCGACCATGATGACGACGGCCGATATGGCCTTCAAGATCGATCCGGAATTCCGCAAGATTTCCGAGCGATTCCGTGACGATCCGGAGTATTTTGCGGACGTCTTCGCACGCGCGTGGTTCAAGCTGTGCCACCGCGACATGGGCCCGAAGTCGCGCTACCTCGGACCGGAAGTGCCCGAAGAGGACCTGATCTGGCAGGACCCGGTGCCCGCCGGTTACACGCCGAGCGAGTCCGAGGTCGCCGACCTTAAGGGCAAGATCCTTAACAGCGGCCTGACGGTCAGCGAGCTGGTGAAGGCCGCATGGGCTTCGGCGTCGACCTATCGGCGTTCGGATCACCGCGGCGGCGCGAATGGCGCCCGCATCCGTCTCGCGCCGCAGAAGGATTGGCCCGTCAACGATCCAGACGAGCTGCAGAAGGTTCTCTCCAAGCTCGATGAGCTGCGTGCGAAAATCTCGCTCGCCGATGCAATCGTGCTCGGTGGATCGGCGGCCGTCGAAAAGGCAGCCAAGGATGCCGGCTACAACGTCTCCGTTCCCTTTACCGGAGGCCGCGGCGACGCCAGCCAGGATCAAACCGATGTCGAGGGCTTGTCATACCTCGAGCCAAAGGTCGACGGCTTCCGCAACTATCTTTCGACCCGGTTCAGCATTCCGACGGAAGAGCTGCTCGTCGACCGTGCGCAGCTGCTTGGCCTGACGGCGCCCGAGATGACCGTGCTCGTCGGCGGACTGCGTGTGCTCGGCGCCAACCAGGGCGGATCGAAGCACGGCGTGCTAACCGAGAGGGTGGGACAGCTGACGAACGATTTCTTCGTCAACCTGCTCGATATGGCGACGGCATGGAAGGTCGTTGACGAAAGCGGCGATCAGGAGTTCGTCGGCAGCGACCGCGCTAGCAATCAGCAAAAGTGGACCGCGACCAGGACTGACCTGGTGTTCGGTTCCAACTCTCAGCTGCGCGCGATCTCCGAGGTCTATGCCGCTGACGATGCCGGCGAGAAGTTCGTCCGTGATTTCGTGAAGGCGTGGGTCAAGGTGATGGACGCGGACCGCTTCGACCTTCGGCGCCGCGGCCGAAAGAAAAGCTCGCAGGCGCGCACGAGCGAACCGGCGATGGCGAAGTAGCGTAAGAGGCCGCGGCGCCTCGCTCCCCTCCCCACGCGCCGCGGCCTCCTGTTCGCTTTCAAATCAGACGGGTTCGAGCTCGCTCTTCCGCTCTGAAGTCTTGGGCTGCGCGATCAGTTCGGCCATTATTCGTCGCAGAGCGCCGGCGAGGAGCTGAAACTCGCTTTCCCGAGCGCTCGATCGGCGCCAGATCAACGCGATGGTCCGAAAATTATGCTCTGAATTCAGGGGCTTGGCGGCGACGTTCGTGCCATCCAGAATTCCTGCCTCGATCGCCATGGCGGGAACGAATGTCACCCCCAGACCATTGTCGACCATCTGCACCAGCGTGTGCAGCGAAGTGCCCATCATCGCCGCATGCGCCCTCAGTTCCGGGCGATTGCAGGCCGACAGGGCGTGGTCCTTGAGGCAGTGGCCGTCCTCAAGAAGGAGCATGCGATTCTCATCGATGGCTCCGACGTCGATCGTGGATCCGATCGGCGCCTCGCCTTGCGGGTAAGCGACGAAAAGACGGTCGTCGAAAATCGCTGCGCTCTCGACATCTCCACAGGCGTAGGGGAGGGCGAGCAGGACGCAGTCAAGCTGCCCGCGGTGCAGCGCGTCACAGGCGGCCTGGCTGGTTTCCTCACGCAGGTAGAGCTTGAGCTTCGGCCACTCACCGCGGAGCTTCGGGAGCATCGCCGGGAGGAGGAAAGGGGCGATGGTCGGGATGACGCCCATCCTGAGCTCGCCGTGCAGCGGCTGGCCTTCGGAGCGGGCCATGTCGGCAAGCTCTTCCGCTTCGCGCAGCACGCGTACGGCCTTGTGGGCTATCCTCTCGCCCAACGGCGTGAACCGCACGACGCGACGCGTGCGTTCCACGAGAGTCATTCCGAGGAGAGCTTCGAGCTCCCGAAGGCCCGCCGACAAGGTCGATTGGGTGACGAAACAGGCTTCGGCGGCTTTGCCGAAATGGCCACACTCACGGAGCGCCACGAGATATTGCAGCTGCTTGATGGTCGGGAGATGGGCAGCCATCTAATCGAAAAATCCAATCACCCAACCAGCTATAATCCACCTGGACGATTGAAACCAGCCACTCAGGCGGTGAGGAGGCGCACCGACACGATAAGCAGGGTTGTACCCAGAACCGGTCGCAGCAGGCTGTCACTGGCCTTGCCGCCCAGGAGACTCCCAAGGATCACGCCTGGAATCGAGCCCAAGAGCAGCGCCAGCATCAGCGTGAAATCGACGGAGCCCATTAGCCAGTGCCCTATACCCGCGATGAGCGTCAGCGGCACGGCATGGGCGATGTCGCTCCCCGCGACGCGCGCGACCGGAAGCCGCGGGTAGAGGATCAGAAGCGCCGTCGTTCCAAGTGCCCCCGCCCCAACCGACGTGATTGACACGAGAATTCCAAGCACGACGCCGAGCATCACCGTTGTTCTTGCAAGCTGCTTTTCCTCCATCGCGTGAATGTGCTCTCCCGCCCAGCGCAGGATCAGGGGGCGGAAGAAGACCGAGATTCCGGTCAGCAGAAGCGAGGCGCCGAGCAGCAGATTGAGGGTGCTGCGCGCGTCCTGGCTCATCGTTCCGATGCGGCTCATCACGAACAGGGTCGCGATCGATGCCGGGACGCTGCCGGCGGCCAGGCGAGCCACGATCCGCCAGTCGACGGTCTGCTGCTTGCCATGGACTGCAGTCCCGACGCTCTTCGTCACCGAAGCGTAGAGCAGATCGGTGCCGACGGCGGTCGAAGGGTGGAAGCCGAACAACAGCACGAGCAGCGGGGTCATGAGCGAGCCGCCGCCGACGCCGGTCAGGCCGACGAGCGCGCCGACCATGAAACCGGCAAGCGAATAAAGCGGGTTGTAGGCCGAGAAGATCGTTGCCCCCTAGCTCACACGATCAAACGTCATGAAATTTCTGGATTTTGCCCCCTTGAAGGTGGTCGCTTTGCCCCAAGGCACAATCTCGGGGCAAGAGGCGGAGGTTTGCCAACGATTCAACTCGGCTTTTATTTGGGGCCTCCCGCACTTAGATTGGAAGGGTAACGGCAAGGGAAACGAACGGTTGCAGTCCGGCCTCGTCGACTATCTCGACTCCGTCAAATCGCGCGATCCGGCGGCGCGCTCCCGCTGGGATGTTCTGTTCTATCCCGGGGTGCTGGCGCTTGGTCTGCACCGCTTTGCTCACTGGCTGTGGGAAGGGCATCTCTACTTCCTCGCGCGCCTCGTGAACCACCTTTCGCGCTTCCTGACCGCGATCGACATCCACCCGGGCGCGAAAATCGGCGAGCGCTTCTTCCTCGATCACGGCTTCAGCGTCATTGGTGAAACCGCCGAGATCGGCGACGACGTCACGATCTACCAGAATGTAACACTCGGCGGGACGAACCCTTCGACGGGCGTCGGCGGAAAGCGCCACCCGACGATCCGCTCGGGCGTCGTTATCGGGTCCGGCGCACAGGTGCTGGGTCCGATCGAGATCGGCGAAGGCGCCAAAATCGGCGCAAACAGCGTTGTTACCAAGGATGTGGCACCCGGCTCGACGGTCGTCGGAATCCCGGCCAAGGCCGTGCCACTCGACACGGTGCATTACAGTCCAGGCTTCGTCCCTTACGGCACACCGTGTGGCGAAGATTGTGATCCCGTCCGCGTTCGCTTGAACGAGATGGAGCATGAGATCGAGGAGCTGCGCGCCGAGCTCAAGCTGCTGAAGAGCGGTCGCCAACCTCAGCCGAAGGTGAAGAGCGCTTGAGCGTCATCGCGCCGTTCCCGCCTAGCTGGGACCGGCGCCCGATCGCCACATTCGACCGAAGGGAGCTTACCCGCATCCTCGACCTCTATGGCCGGATGGTCGCTGCGGGGCATTGGCGCGATTACGCGCTGAGGATCGACCCTGATGTGGCGATTTTCGCCGCCTACCGCCGTCATTCCGAACGGCCGGAGATCCGCATCGAAAAACGCCCCGTGCTTCGATCGAAGCAGGGGGCGTTTTCACTCGTCGGCGAGCATGGCGCGGTGCTGAAGCGGGGCCACGAGCTTGGGCCCGTGCTGGCCCCGCTCGAGCGCCGGCTTATGCGGCTGGTTGGGTAACGGCGACAGCCGAACGGTCGATGAGCGGCAGCCTGTCGCGCAGGCTCTCCGGAAGCGGTTTCACGATTGCAGCACGCGCCTGGTGCCAGAAGGCCGAGAGCAGCAGCAGCGCGGAGCCGATCACAAGGGCCGTCAGCGCGATGTTCAGCTCGACCGCGCCGAACTGCTTGAACAGCGAGCTGAGCGCATAGAGCACGTAGGCCAGCGCGGACACGAGCAGGGCGCGACGGTCCACCGCGAGCGCCGTGATGCCAAGCACCAGGTAGAGCAACACCACAGCAAGACCTTCGGCAACGCTGACGTGCCCACTCGTTAGGCCGAGCAAAGTGAAGACCGGGTGAGCGATCATCGGTGCTGCAAGCAGGTGCAGCCAAAACGCCACGTCGCTGCGCCGCGTTAGCCGAGCGCGGTCGGATCCGTCCCACCACATTGCGAACAGGAACATGCCGATGCCGAGGAAAAGCACGAAACCGAGGATAATGTTTTTCGCTTGCTCGACATTGGGTCCAAGGATGGCGACCAGCAGACCCACGGCAATGGCCGCGACCGAACCGGCGCCTGCCGCGACGGTGATCGGAACATGGAATTTCCGCCAGTGGAGCCATGCGGCAACTGCGGCGACCGCGCCTGAGATCGCGCCGATAATTCCACCCATTACATTGTTGTTGTTCACCGCGTCGGGTCCGACGGCGAGCACCACGGCAAATCCTACCGTCGCAAAGACGCCGAAGACAAATCCGAGGAGGAGCAGAATTGACGGCAGGGCCATGCGGCGCTTGGCAGTGAAGAACAGGGCGAGCGCCCATGACGTGCCGGCCACAAACAGCGGGCCGAGGAAGGACGGACCATTGTCTTCAATGGTCAATCCGGCCGACTGGCCGATGCTTTGTCCAATCCACCCGACCGCGAAAAGGAGGATAGCCGCTGCGATCGAAACGAAAATGTCGTTGAACCCGGTAATGAGCCGAAACTGCTCTTCGTCCGGAATGGCGGTGGTGCGCTGTCGCTCGATATAGGCGCGCAATGCGTTCGCCGCGTCGGCGCTGATCACCCCCGAAGCTACTGCGTCGTCAAGCTCTTGCTGACTGTACATGCCTGTCCTCCCGAAAGTGCACAGGGGAATATAGCTGGTGTATTATGGTGTCAATACACCTACGCGTTAGCGATACTTGGGCAGAGCAATCTGGCCTCCGGCGGAACGCTCCGTGTGACCGAACGTTCGCGACTTGGGCGCGAACACCAGCAGGAGCGGAGATTATGAGCGCGAGCGGCCTCGAGGTATTCGACCGGAGCCTGGAGACGACGCACATCTGGTTGAATGAGATCTGCAACGACCTTGAGCCGGACAAGCAGCTCGCTTGGAAGGTGCTCTCGACCGTTCTGCACAAGCTTCGTGATTGCCTGACGATCAATCTCGCGGCACACCTAGGTGCGCAGCTGCCGCTCGTGATCCGCGGCGTTTATTACGACCAGTTCGAGCCGGGCAAAATGCCGAGCGAATTCCGCAGTCGCGAAGATTTCGTGGCCGAAGTGGCACACTGGCTGAGCGACAGCCGGCCCGTCGACACTGAGGAGGCGATCCGTTCGGTGTTTCGAGTGCTTTCCCGTCACATTTCCGAAGGGCAGGTGAACAAGGTGCGGGACGCATTGCCGAAGAGCCTGAGGCAGATGTGGGTCACCGCCGAGGATCCGACGCTCACCGCACAGCCGCTGATCCTGGCACCTGCGGAGCAGGTCTGACCCTTAGAGGCAGGCTTCGAGGTAGGGCTGGTCGAAGCCGTACTGCTTGGCCTTGTCGAGCGTGTACGGACGAAGGCCCATCGAGCGATACTCGCCGATGATCTTCCCGTCGGCGGTCTCGTCAAGATACTCGAACTTGAACAGCTCCTGGGTGACGATGACGTCGCCTTCCATGCCGATCACCTCCGTGACGTTGGTCGTGCGGCGCGAACCATCGCGGAGGCGCTTCACCTGGACGATGAGGTCCACCGAGTCCGCGATCTGACGGCTGATCGCCTCCTTCGGGATCTTGATGTCGGACATCATCACCATGTTCTCCATACGCGCGAGGCATTCGCGCGGGGAGTTGGAGTGAAGCGTCGCCATCGAGCCGTCGTGGCCCGTGTTCATTGCCGCCAGGAGGTCGAAGCACTCCTGGCCGCGAATCTCGCCGAGGATGATTCGGTCAGGACGCATACGCAAAGCGTTGATGACGAGGTCGCGAATGGTGATCGCGCCCTGGCCCTCGAGGTTGGCCGGACGCGTTTCGAGCGGCAGCCAGTGCGGCTGCTGCAAGCGAAGCTCGGCCGCATCCTCGATCGTGATCACGCGCTCGCCCGGGTCGATCATCTTCGACAAGGCGTTGAGCATCGTCGTCTTACCCGAGCCGGTACCGCCGGAGATGACGATGTTCATCCGGCTGGCGCCAGCGATCTTCAGCACCGTCGCCATCTTTTCCGACATCGAGCCGAAGCCCCTCATCATGTCGATGGTGATCGGCTTCTCGGAAAATTTACGAATCGAGATGGCTGTTCCGCGAAGCGACAGCGGCGGAATGATCACGTTGACGCGGCTACCGTCCTGGAGGCGCGCGTCGCAGAGCGGGGTGGTCTGGTCGATGCGGCGGCCGACCTTGTTCACGATCCGCTGTGCTATCTGGAACAGATGTTCCTCGTCGCGAAACTGGATCTGCGCGATCTCGAGCTTGCCCTTGCGTTCGACGTAGGTCTGGTCGGGACCGTTGACCATGATGTCGCTGACGGCGGGGTCGGCGAGCAGCTCTTCGAGCGGTCCAAGGCCGAGGAGTTCGTCGACGAGCACCTTCTCGAGGGCGAACTGCTCACGCCGATTGAGCGTGATCTTTAGTTCGGCGAGCACCTCGGAAATGATCGGCCGGAATTCCTCGGCGAGTTCGTCCTTGTTCAGCGTCGCCGCCGCTTCCGGGTCGACGCGCTCGAGCAGACGGGGAAGCACCTGCTCCTTGATCCGGTGGACAGAGGCTTCGAAGCCCTCGGACTTGCTGCTCGCCTGATCACCGCTGCCGTTCTGGCGGGCGGTGAGGCGGTCCATGGCGCCCATCGATGGAGCGCCAGACGTTTCGACGGGAGCCTCGGACGGAGGTGTCAGGTCGTCGAGCGGCGGGAATTGATCCCCGCCCTCGGGCTCAGCCGAAATGGCTGGAGTCTTGCTGCCGGGGCCGCCCTTCATCGGCTTTGCGACGCCGAAACTCGGGCGCCCGCCGCCGCCGCTTATACCCCCACGCTTGCCGAATGCGCTCATGCCCAACCTGCGGTCTGCTGGTGAATAACCGCCAGGGTGAATAGGCGAGAAACTTTTAGAAAAAGCTAATTGCGTTAATTTTGCAGAAGATTGGAACTTATGCTCCGGCACTCTCCGCGAGGACCGTGAGGCCCCGCTCGCTGACGTCAGCGAAACCGCCTGTCACGGGAATTCGCTCGGGCTGAGCGCCTGCGGTGCGATAGACGGCGATTTCGCCGTTCTTCAGCGTGGTCATGTAGGGGGCATGGCCGGCCATAATGCCGGATTCGCCTTCGGTGCCGGGGACGACGACCATATAGACGTCCTCGGACATCACCTGCCGGTCAGGGGTGACGAGTTCGAAGCGTAGGTCGGCCATTACTCTTTGCTTTCAATCGCTTGGTCGAAGACGCGCGTAGCGCTTTCGAACTTGTCGCGGCAGCCCGTGTTGCAGAAGCCGACGACCTTGCCACGATAGAGCGTCAGGCTGTCCGCGTTGACCGGCTTGCCGGACCAGGGGCAGATTTCGTTGACGCAGTCTTCGAGGCGCAGCTCGTCGGTCAAAGGTTAGGCCTCCTGCGCCAGCTTCTCGGCCTTCGCGACTGCCTCCTCGATTCCGCCGACCATGTAGAAGGCGGCTTCGGGAAGGTGATCATATTCACCGTCGACGACCGCCTTGAACGAGCGGATCGTGTCTTCGAGCTGGACGAACTTGCCCGGGATGCCGGTGAAGACCTCGGCGACGTGGAACGGCTGCGACAGGAATCGCTGGATCTTGCGCGCGCGGCTGACGGTCAGCTTATCCTCTTCCGACAGCTCGTCCATGCCGAGAATGGCGATGATGTCCTGCAGGCTCTTGTACTTCTGCAGGGTCGCCTGAACGGCGCGGGCCGTCTCGTAATGCTCTTGGCCGACGACGCGCGGCTCGAGGACGCGGCTGGTCGAGTCCAGCGGGTCCACCGCCGGATAGATGCCGAGCTCGGAGATCGCGCGGCTGAGCACGGTCGTCGCGTCGAGGTGCGCGAACGAGGTCGCGGGCGCGGGGTCGGTCAAGTCGTCGGCCGGCACGTAGATGGCCTGCACCGAGGTGATCGAACCCTTGTTGGTTGACGTGATCCGTTCCTGCAGCGCGCCCATGTCCGTCGCGAGCGTCGGCTGGTAGCCGACGGCCGAGGGAATACGGCCGAGAAGCGCCGACACTTCCGAGCCCGCCTGGGTGAAGCGGAAGATGTTGTCGACGAAGAAGAGCACGTCCTGGCCCTCCTGGTCGCGGAAATATTCGGCGATGGTGAGGCCGGAGAGGGCGACGCGCGCGCGGGCGCCCGGGGGCTCGTTCATCTGGCCGAAGACGAGCGCCACCTTGGAGCCTTCCGAGGTCGCATTGCCCTCGGCATCCTTGGCGATAACGCCCGCGTCAAGGAACTCGTGATAAAGGTCGTTGCCCTCGCGGGTGCGCTCACCCACGCCGGCGAACACCGACACGCCGCCGTGGCCCTTGGCGATGTTGTTGATGAGCTCCTGAATGAGCACGGTCTTGCCGACGCCCGCGCCGCCGAACAGGCCGATCTTGCCGCCCTTGGCGTAAGGGGCGAGAAGGTCGATGACCTTGATGCCGGTGACAAGGATGCTGGCTTCGG
>DASUCP010000074.1:0-11088 GCA_036275975.1 Sphingomicrobium sp. | reverse complement strand
GTGCGCTTGTAGACCGCGACCTGGATCACGACCGAGAGCGCCTCGACAACGAACAGGCCGCCAATGATCGCCAGCACAAACTCGTGGTGCGTAGCGACCGAGATCGCGCCCAAGGCTCCGCCGAGCGCGAGGCTTCCCGTGTCGCCCATGAAGACTGCCGCGGGCGGCGCGTTGAACCACAGGAAGGCGAGGCCCGCGCCGATGATCGCCATCAGCAGCACGGTGAGATCTCCCGCGCCGGGGACGTGCGGGATGCCTAGGTAGGCGGCGAACTTCACGTTGCCGACGAGATAGGAAATGAGAAGAAACGCCAGGCTGGCGATGATTACCGGCATCGTCGCGAGGCCGTCGAGCCCGTCGGTCAGATTCACCGCATTGCCGAAGGCGACAATCACGAAAGCGCCGAACACGATATAGAACCAGCCGAGGTCGGCCACCGTCTCCTTGACGAACGGGAGGTGCAGCCCGGTCCCGCCGGTTCGGATCATCAGCCAGGTCGCGACGCCCGCGATCCCGAACTCGAGCACCAGCCGCATCTTGCCGGAGAGGCCGGCGTGGTGCGCCTTTTTCACTTTATCGTAGTCGTCGAGCCATCCGATTAGCCCGAAGCCCGCGGTCACCAAAAGGCACGCCCAGACGTAAGGGTTGGCGAGGTTCATCCACAGGAGGACCGAGATCGACACCGAGATCAGGATAAGCAGCCCGCCCATCGTCGGCGTGCCGCGCTTGGCGAGATGGCTCTGCGGACCGTCGGAGCGGATCGGCTGCCCCTTGCCCTGAGTCACGCGCAGCCAGCTGATGAACTTGGGGCCGAGCAAAAGGCCGATCAGGAGCGCCGTGCCGGCAGCCGCTCCGGCGCGGAAGCTGATGTAGCGGATCAGGTTGAGGATGCCGGGGAAGCCGAGCTGGTCGGCGATCACGTAGAGCATGCCGGCTCCTTTGCCATGCTCTCGACGAGCTTCGCCAGACCGACCGAGTTCGACGCCTTGACCAGCACCGCATCGCCAGGGCGAACCGTGCCCCGCAGCGTCGCCGTTGCTTCCTCGACACTCGAGACGAGGTCCAGCGGAATGCTTCCGACCAACTTCTCCGCCAACGGCTTCATCTCGTCGCCGATGAGGATCAGGCAATCGACATGCGCATCGCGAACCGCGGGCGCGAGGCCGGCGTGCAGGGCGGCGCCATGCTCGCCGAGCTCGCGCATTGGACCGAGCACTGCAATCCGCCGCTCGATGTCGCGCTCCTCGCCGAGACTCTTCAATGTCGCGGCCATCGAAGCGGGGTTGGCGTTATAGCTCTCGTCAATCAGCAGCACCTCGCCGCCTTCGATCGGAATGACGTGCCGTTCGCCGCGGCCCTTGAGGCCGCCGAGATCGGCAAGGGCGAGTCCCGCTACCGCGACGTCCGCGCCGACCGCCTCGACCGCGGCGAGCACGGCAAGCGCATTCGAAACCCAGTGCGCGCCCCGCTGCGAGATGGTGAACGTCAGCTCGCATTCGAGAAGCTCGGCGCTGATCAGGCTGCCGCCGCTTTCGGCCGCGACGGCATGGATCGCGTGAACGTCGGCATCGCCGCTGCCGAAGGTGATGATCCGGTCGGCATGACGCCGTGCCGCCTTCAGCAGCCGATCTCGATGCGGCGTGTCGTTCGGAATGATCGCTACGCCATCCGGCTCCAGCCCTTCAAAAATCTCCGCCTTGGCGTCGGCGATCGCCTCTTCCGATCCCAGATTTTCGATATGCGCCGGAGCAATCGCAGTGATCAGCGCGACATGCGGGCGCACCTGCGCGACTAGCGCGCGGATTTCGCCGGCATTGTTCATGCCCATTTCGAGCACGGCGAACTCGGCGTCGCGCGGCATGCGCGCGAGGCTCAGCGGAACGCCGGTATGGTTGTTGTAGCTCTTCACGGAACGATGGACCTTGCGCGGCCGGTTGCGGTCGAGCGCAGCGTAGAGCGCTTCCTTCGTGCTGGTCTTTCCGACCGAACCCGTGACGCCGATGATCGTCGCCCGGCTGCGCTCGCGCGAAGCACGGCCGAGCGCCTGAAGCGCAGCGAAGGTGTCGTCGACGAGAACGTGCGGGCCATTGACTGGCTGCGAAACGATCGCTCCCGCCGCGCCTGCTGCAAAGGCCGCGTCGACGAACTTGTGTCCGTCGTGGACCGTGCCCGACATGGCGACGAAGAGATCGCCGGCACCGACTTCGCGGCTGTCGAAGGTCACGCCGGAGACTTCGAACGAGCTGCTTGCTGTCCCGCCGGTGGCGGCGGCAATTTCATCCGACGTCCAGAGCACGCTCATGCGGCGCACTCCCGTGCCACCAGCGCGTCGTCGAATGGAAGCACCCGGTCGCCGACGATCTGACCCGTCTCATGGCCCTTACCTGCGACGAGCACGATGTCGCCGGAGCGGGCGATCCGAATTGCCTCAGCAATCGCTTCGCGGCGTCCGGAGACCTCAGTCGCACCAGGAGCACCGGCCATGATTGCGGAACGGATGACTGCGGGATCTTCGCTCCGCGGATTGTCGTCTGTGACGATGACGATGTCCGAAAGTCGCGTTGCGACCTCGCCCATCTGAGGTCTCTTGCCCTGGTCGCGGTCGCCGCCGGCTCCGAACACCGTGATGAGGCGCCCTTCAACATGCGGTCTCAGTGCCGCGATCGCGGCCTCGAGCGCATCCGGCGTGTGAGCATAATCGATGTAAACCGGCACTCCTGCCCTGCTGATGACCGCGCGCTCAAGCCGGCCGCGCACGGGCGCTACTCGCTGCATTGCCGAGAAGACTGCATTCCATTCGCCGCCGGTCGCAAGCACCAGCCCCGCGGCCGTAAGCACGTTCGACGCCTGGTAAGCTCCGATCAGGGGCAGCGCGAGGCGGAAGCTCTTGCCCCCATGCTCGAGCATCAACGTCTGTCCAAGCGTGGTGGGACTTTGCTCGACGAGCCGGATCGCCTCGCCCTTACGGCCCACCGTCAGGAGGTCGTGACCGCGCTTCCGAGCACGTTCCATCACCTCTTCGGATTTGGGGTCGTCAGTCCAGATGACGGCTGGCCTTCCCGCCGAAAGCAACTCGTCGAAGAGCCGCATCTTTGCCTCGAAATAGGCGTCCATCGTCTCGTGATAATCGAGATGGTCGCGGCTGAAGTTTGTGAAGGCTGCGGCCGCCAACGGAACGCCCTCCGCGCGATATTGGTCGAGGCCATGCGACGACGCTTCGTAGGCGACGTGCGTCGTGCCCATCCGCTTCAGGCCCGCCATATTGTGCAGGAAGGTGACGATGTCGGGTGTGGTGAGGCCGGTCTTCACCTGGTCGTCGGAGGTCGTCACGCCGAGCGTTCCGATCGACGCGGAGCGATGGCCGAGCATCCGCCAGATCTGCCGAGTCATCTCGACGGTCGATGTCTTGCCGTTGGTCCCGGTCACCGCGACGACCGTCTCCGGGTAAGGCGCATAGAATTTCGCAGCGAGCTCGGCGAACAGACGGCGGGGGATAGGATCGGAAAGGTGCGGCACCTTCTCAACGACAGCTTCGGGACGAGCCACGACGGCAACCGCTCCACGCCCGACCGCCTGCCGGATGAAATCCTCGCCGTTGAAGACTGCGCCCTTGAAGGCGCCGAACACGCTTCCCGCAGCGACCTTGCGGTGATCGATCGCGAAACCGGTGATGGTCGAATCGGAATCGACGTCGGCGATGTCCCGCAATTTCACGCCGGTCAGTCCTTCTTGGTATCTTGCTTGGCGTCCTGAACGAACGGCAGCACCTCGCCCATGTTCGGTTCGCGGTTCATGTCAGGAGCGACGCCAAGCATCGGCGCAATGCGGCTTACCGTGCGGCTCACCACCGGCGCTACGTTCCAGCCGGCCGTCGTGAAGCCATAGGTCTCGGGCGTGGCTTTGGGTTCGTCGAGCATTACGACGATCACATAGCGCGGGTCGTCCATCGGGAACACACCGGCGAAGCTCGTGAGGTTGATGGTCTGACTATAATGCCCGTTGATAAGCTTTTGGGCGGTGCCGGTCTTGCCGCCGATGCGATAGCCGGGCGCGTCGGCCTTTCTGCCGGTGCCCTTCATGACGACGAGGCGGAGAAGCGACCGCATTCGATAGCTGGTGTCGGCGCTGAACACGCGCCTGCCCGGCGGCAGCGGATGATCGGGTCCGACCTTGAGGATCGTCGGCGGATGATAGATGCCGCCGTCAAACAGGGTCGCATAGCCCATCGCGAGCTGGAGCGGCGCCACGGCGATACCCTGGCCGAAGCCGATGGTCATCGTCTCGAACGGGCCCCACCGAGAGCCGGGAGTGAGCGGACGGCCCTTTTCCTTCAGCTCAATCTCGGCCTTGTCGAGGAAGCCCATCCTCTTGAGCCAGGCCTTTTGGCGCGACGTTCCGAGCTTATCGGCGATTTGCGCCATGCCGATGTTGGAGCTTTCCATCATCACTTCCGCGATGGAGCACTGGCGGCCGAATGGATGGGTGTCGTGGACGAGGTGGCCGTAGGCGGGCAGAACTTCGGGACAGTTCATGATCTGGCCCGGCCCCGACACAACGCCCGAATCCATCGCCATCGCCAGGGTGAACGGCTTGAAAGTCGATCCGAGCTCGAACACGCCGAGAGTCGCGCGGTTGAACATCTGGTCGGGCGTGCCCTGCCCCGGCGCATTCGGATTGAACGTCGGCAGCGAGGTCATAGCCAGCACCTCGCCGGTGTGCACGTCCATGACGACGCCGGCAGCGCCGATCGCAGAGAAATGGTCTTTCGCGGCGCTAAGCTCGGCTTCCAGCGCCTGCTGGACGCGGCTCGAGATCGAGAGGACGAGCGGCTTCCCGCGCGTCACCGGGTCGGAAAGATAGCTCTCGAAAGCTCGCTCGGCGCCGGCGCCGCCTTTCCCGTCCACATTGGTGAAGCCGATGACATGCGCGGCGAGACTGGTCTGCGGGTAGAGCCGGTCGGGCTCGCGCTCTATCGCAAGGCCAGGTTCCCCGATGGCGTTCACCTGCTCGACGAGAGCGGGAGAGGCGCGGCGGCGGAGGTAGAAGAAGGGCTTGCCCGATCGCAGGAGCGCGAAATACTGGTCCTGCGTGTGCTCGGGCATCAGCTGGGCGAGCTTCGCCGCGAGGGCAAGCTTGTCGCCGATGACCTTGTTGGGATGGAGCGCGATGGTCCAGGCGTCGATCGTCCTCGCCAAAGGCTCCCCGTCGCGATCGACGATGTCGCCACGCTCGGGGATGAAGGACGTCAACTCTTCCTTGCGGCCGGCGTGGTCACCGAACGCAGCGAGCCATAAGATCCTGAGCGCGATCAGCGCGACGATGCCGGCGTAGACCAACATCCCGAACATCAACCGCTGGTGCATGACGGCGAGCATCTGCCGCCGCTGACCGACAAGTCGGAGCCGCTCGGGCCGTGGCGCGACGAGAGCGGGCTGCGGTGCGTTCATCGGCCGGTAGGTGAGTCCTTGGGTCTAACGGAGTGCTTCTCCGGCAGGGGAGCGAGCGGGTCGGTCTTCGCAAGCTGAACCCGCTTTGTCACCGGCGCCACGTGAGCGACGACCGGCTTATCCACGGATTTCTTTGGCTGCGGCTTCGCTGTCGCCGAAGCCTGCTGATGAACAGGTTTCGCTGACATGGATTTGGCGGCCGCGAGGCCCGGCTTATCCGCGGATCTGGAGAGCGCCGGCTTCGCCGCCGTAACCGGCATGTCCGCAGACTTCGATGGGGCCGACAGGGGTGACTGAACGGCCGTTCTTGCCGGGACCTCGCGCGTCTCGGTCTTGAGGCTCGCTTCGTGAAGCAAGCCGGATGGGCTGTTTGCGGCGGTGGCACCGGCATCGTCCGTTGCCGGTTCCCCGACGACTTGCGTCTTCGGTGGAGCGGGCGCGGCGGCAAGGACCACCGGCGCCTGGAAGTCGACCTTGTGTTCAGGCTGCGTGAGCTTGGCGAGCTCGAAGCTGCCTTGCAGGATCTGGGTGGCGGCGGGCGCCGAAAGCTCGAACGCGCCGGCATTCCACCGCTCGAGTTGCGAAAGGCGGCCGCGTGTACCAATCTCAGTCTGCAGCGTCCGAAGGTCACGTTGCGTATCGACGATGCGGGCCTCCACATCCTCGAGCTGAGCGCGCTCCGACGCAACCCGGAGCGACACGAGGTAGCAGCCAAGAGCCGCTCCGGCGCAAGTTGCCACCATGAAGACGGAGCCGAAGCTACGGGTGCTCATTGCAACGTTCCCTTGTGGGCTGGAGCCGAGGTGCGGACGGCGCTCCTGAGCCGAGCCGAGCGGGCACGTGGGTTCGCCGCCAGCTCGCGCTCCGTCGGGGATACCGGCTTGGCGACCCGTTCGAACGTGGGTTCGGTCGGATCGACAAGCGCAGGACGGTGGCGCGAGCCGGCAGGCGATCCTCCGCTACGTTCGCGGAAGAAGCGCTTAACGATACGGTCTTCGAGGCTGTGGAAGGTGACCACGGCCAGACGTCCACCGGGGCGCAGTGAACGTTCGGCCGCGGCCAACCCCTGTTCAAGCTCGTCGAGCTCGGAATTCAAATGGATGCGGATGGCCTGGAAGGTGCGGGTCGCCGCGTCCGCCTTCTGGCCCGGACGGAAGCCGGCCGCGCGGCGGACGATTGCCGCGAGCTCAGCGGTGCGCTCGACCGGACGTGCAGCAACGATGGCGCGGGCAATTGCCCGGGCGCGCGGCTCCTCCCCATAGTCGCGCAGGACCCGGGCAATGTCGGCCTCTTCGGCCGAGTTCAGGAATTCGGCCGCGGTCAAGCCGGACTTGCTCATCCGCATGTCGAGCGGCCCATCGCCCTGGAACGAGAAGCCCCGCTCCGGCCGGTCGAGCTGCATCGAGCTGACTCCGATATCGAGAGCGATTGCGTCGACCAGGCCGATGCCGCGCTCGGCGAGCACCTTGTCCATCTGGGAAAAGCGCTCTTCGACGAGTTCAAGGCGGGGGTTCGGGACGAGTGCCTTCCCAGCTTCGATCGCCTCGGGGTCGCGATCAAAGCCAATCACTCGTCCCGCCCCCGCCGCGAGCATGGCGCGCGTATAGCCGCCAGCTCCAAAAGTGCCGTCCACGACCGTCTCACCGGCGTGGATCGCGAGTGCGCCAATCACTTCATTGACCAGCACCGGCACGTGTGGGGCCTGGTTTGCACCGGTGCTGGTCATGACACGCCTCGCTCTTCGAGGCGGAAGCGCGCGATATCTTTAAGGTCCTCGGGGATCCGCGAGTCCTTGAGGAGAAGGTCGGGGTTCCAGATCTGGAACGTCTCACCGGTGCCGAGGAACAGGGCGAGATCGCCGATCTGGCCCTTGCGGCGCATCATCGGGGGCATGAGGATGCGTCCGGAACTGTCGTAGGGAACCTCTTCGCTGGCGGCGAAGGCCATGAGGTTGCGCTGCTGATATTCGAGCTCGGCGTCGGGGCTGGTCTCCTCTTTTTCCAGCAGCCGCTCGAGCTTGGCGTGCTTCAACGCCGCATAAGCGGGGTCGTAGGCGCTCAGGCACGGGAAGGCCTCATGCTTGGCCAGCACGATCGTGCGCGCATCGCCGCGCCGCTCAACGACTCCGCGAAGGAATGACGGGATGGAAACGCGGCCCTTTCCATCGACCGCGTTCAGCGCGCTGCCCTGAAACAGATGCTCTAGCGCCACGCCAAATCACTCCCCGTTCGCAGCGCAAGCAGCAGCGTTCACGGAAATGGGTGCCGTCGCACGCTCCGTGTCAGCTTCGAATCGTCGGGTTAGCCCCCCGCGCTACAGCCCTTGTTGGTAACTCAATGACTTGCGGGATACAATGGGTTTTCGTGGGATTTTACGGGAATTCATGGAAAAACGCGGATTACTGCGGATTTTGGAAGTTGCAAGGTGGGCAAGTTCACGTGTCGTTCGCTGGGCGTAAGCCTGTGGATAACTCTGTGAGACAGCGAATCAGTCTTTCTCGAGCGTCGCAATCTCTCCGAGTACCCCGTCTAGATTATGAGCGGCCTTTGAGCCGAGTCCGCCAGCGTCTAGGAGATCGGCGTCCGCGATGATCGTCGCCTCGCCTTTGCCGATGCGGCAGTGGGCCACGAGGCGGTCGCCGCTGATTGTGCAACGGCCGGACAGCAGCCCTGGCGATACCGTCAGCACCTCGAAACCTCCGAGTTTTCGTGTCGCCGGTCCACGCTCATCCGGCGCGTCGAGGCGAACGCCCCAATGGCGGAGTAGTCCGGTGTCCATGAACATCGGCGGCGGCCGCAGCGGATCGCCTAGCGGCCACTTGCTTGGCCATTCGAGCATCGGGTCGGCGAGGAGGAGCACGCGACCGCCGCTGCGCACCCAGCGATCGAGCGCCACGAGGTCTTCCGCCGGTTGCGCCAGCGGATGAGCCATCACCAGCAGCTTGCCTTTCGCAAGCTCCGCCGGGTCAGCGACGCTGATCGGGATCACTCGATAGCGCGAGTTCAGCGCCTTCAACGCTGGAGAGCCGGCGTCCTGAATCGAGAAATCCTCGCCGAACACGAGCGGAAGGCTTGTCAGCAACAAGAGTGCGGGACGATCCGCTCGAGGACCGAGAGCCCGCGGCTCGCGATGAATAACCGCGACCGCTGCCGCCGCGGCGAGCACAATTGCCACGAACAAGATGGAGAGCGCGCGAACCCGCGCCCTCGTCATTTCGTCTCGCTGTTGCTGCTGTTGTTGGTGGTGTCCGACGCGCCCGGCGCGACGCCGAGCTCGGCGAGCGGTTCGCTAGGCTCGTTGGCGGTGGCCTGCTGCGCTGCGTTCGCGGTGTCGTCGTGGCTCGACCGGCTAATTGCGGAAGCAAAGAGCACGATGATGAAGGCGGCCGCGAGGCCGGTCAGTCCGATGCGAATGCGTTGTGCGCTGGTGCCGGCTTGGTGAGCCATTTGATCGACGAAGCGTATGTCTCGCTTCGACAATATGCAAGCACGCGCCTTGACGCACGTTGTTCTGAACGCAAATGGCAAAACCGATGACTCGCAAAGCACTCTTGATGCTTGCTGCGGCCGCAGCGCTAGCCGGCTGCAACAAGGAAAGCCACACGATCGTGGCGGGCCCACCTGACTATGATGACAACGTGACAGTGAACGCCAACATTCAGCTTCCGCCGTCGATCGTCGCCACCAAGACGTACCGGTGTGCCGACAATGCGGTGATTGTCGTGAACTACCTGTCCGACAACAAGTCGGCCAACGTGGTGGCGGAGAAGGGCGCCGCGCCGGTCCACGTCACGACCGAGGACCCGACCAAGCCGATGACTGCCGAGGGTGGCTATTCGGTCGAAGGGTCGCCCACGAGCGGCAGCGCGAAGATCGAAGTGCCCGGACATCCGGCGCAGAGCTGCACCGCCTAGCCACGCTTGACTTGCCCTCCGCGGGCCGGAACAGCGGTCCCGCGGAGGGGACTATCCATGCTCATCAGCAGGCGTGCATTCACTGGCGGAGCCCTGAGTCTCACGCTCGGCAGCCAATTCGCAGCGCCCGCGCTGGCGCAAGATTCGACGCTGGCCGCCGCTCTCGCCGCGATCCGCTCCTACGGCGAAGCGCATCTCGCTTATTTCGGCCTTCCCGGGATGACGCTCGGCGTCACTACGCCGCAGGGGTTCAGCACGGTCCTCAACTTCGGCTTCGCCAACCGCGATAGCCGTGCGCCAATCACGCCTGAGACGCTGTTTCAGATCGGATCGATCAGCAAATCGCTGGTGGCGACGCTGATCCACCTGCAGGCTGCGGAAGGGCGGTTCCGTTTTACAGATCGGATCAGCGATCTGCTGCCGATAGTTCCACTGCCTAAAGGCAACGGCATCACGCTCCAGCATGTGCTCGACCACACGGCTGGCCTGCCGGACGGACCGCCGATCTTCGCGCAAGGAGGCCTCTGGACCGGTTTCGCCCCGGGCGAGCACTGGTCCTATTCGAACACCGGCTATGCGATCCTCGGCAAGCTCGCCGAGCATGTCGGCGGCAAGCCGCTCGATCAACTGCTTGCCAGCCGCATCCTCACTCCCCTCGGAATGACCCTCAGCCGCGGGTCGATCATTGGCGCTGATCGCCCGCGCTATGCCCAGGGCTATGAGGCCGCGGATCCGGCAGTCCCGTTCGCTCGCGGCGCGCCGCTCGCCCCTGCCGCCTGGGTCGATGTCACCGATGGCGCGGGCTGCGTCGCCTCCACCGCCGGCGACATGCTTCGCTGGCTTCGGGCGCTCGCCAATGCGGTTCAGGGCCGCGGCATGCTTGGGCTGTCGCCCGAGCAGGCGAAGCTGTTCACCACCCACGCCGTTCCGAGCGACACACCCGACATGAGCTACGGCAACGGCCTCATGCACGTCGACGGGAACGAACGTGCCTACCTCCACCATACCGGCGGAATGATCAGCTTCTCCTCGTCCTTCCATGTCGACGTGGCGAGCGGTGTGGGGGCGTTTGCGAGTTCGCCCATCAGCGCCTTCGCCGACTATCGCCCGCGGCTACTGACGCGCTTTGCGGTCGATGCGCTGACCCATGTCGCCGCGGGACGCCATTTGCCGCAACCGCCGGCGCTCGAAACGCCGGTCGCGAACCCGAGTTCTTACGTGGGCCGCTATTCCGGACCCGCGGGTGATTTCGAGGTCGTTGCCGGCCGCCCCCTGACCATCGTGGCCGGAGGACAGTCCGCCGAGCTTCAGCCCTGGGGCTCCGAGATCTTCCGCACCACGCACCCGGCATTTCGCGAATTCAGCCTGATGTTCGAACGCAAGGCAGCTGCGGTGACCTCTACAAGCTGGGGTCCGTCTACGTTCGTTCGCGCCGGTTCTATCGCGAAGGTGCCCGCGTCCGACCCGACGCTCGCTCGCCTCGCCGGACGTTACGTTAACGACAGCCCGTGGCTCGGCACGGCGCAGGTGGTCGAGCGCGGCGGCAAGCTGTGGCTAGGCACCGAGGTCCCGATGACTCCGATCGGCGACAACCTCTGGCGCATCGGCGACGAGAGCTGGTCGCCGGAGCGCGGCAGCTTCGCCGACTTCATCGACGGTCGCCCGCAAGTGTTCGTCTTCTCGGCCGAGAAGTTCCTGCGGCACAGCGTCTAGGCTTGCGTCGGGTAG
>DASUCP010000073.1:0-3808 GCA_036275975.1 Sphingomicrobium sp. | reverse complement strand
CCGATGACCGAGCCGCGGGCGCGTGAGCCCTGAATGACAATCGGCGCTTCATCATCGCCATAATCGCCGGCGACGTCGGGCACCGAATTGTCGGGCTGGCTTGCTACTGGCTGAGCAGCCGTCGACGGCGCGGTCGTCTGCTGCGGCTGCGTCGTTTGAGCGAGCGAAGGCGCTGCGAGCGGCACGAGCGCGACGCTCGAAAGCAACAGTTGGCGTGAAAACATCCGCGCCCCGCTAATCCGGTGAGGTGAATGAGCGCTGACAACGCCGTGAAGTTCGACGAAGTGCCGACTACCGTCTGCGAACGCGCCGGGCGCGTTGTGCAATGCGCATAAATCTCGGTACAGGAACGCAACCCAATTCAGAGTTGAAGGAGTTTCGCCGATGCGTCGGACCGCGGTTGCCCTGTTGCTTATCTCATCAGCGATGCCGGCCATGGCGCAAACTCCGCCGCAGAACAGCAAGCCGGAGGCGACCGCCAAGATCGATACGATCGCGACTCCGAAAGACGTCGATTATCCGGGCACGATCCAGCTTACCGTCGACGCGAGCGACGTCACCCGCGCGATCTTCAAGGTTCACGAGCATGTGCCCGTGTCCGGCGCGGGCGATTTCGTGATGCTCTATCCAAAATGGCTTCCGGGCAATCACTCGCCGACCGGACAGATCAACAAGGTTGCGGGCTTCCACGCCACCGCGAACGGGCACGAGCTCAAGTGGGTTCGCGACGATCTCGACGTCTATGCCTTCCACATCGCCGTGCCGCAGGGCGTCACAGCGGTCGACATCGACTTTCAGTATCTGTCACCCACGGACCGTAACCAAGGACGCGTAGTCGCAACGCCGGACCTCGCGAGCATCGAGTGGATCGCCAACTCGATGTACCCCGCCGGCTATTACGTCCGCGACATTCCCGTGCAGGCATCGGTCATCGTTCCGACCGGCTGGAAGGTCGCGACGGCCCTTCGGCCGAGCGGCCAATCGGGCAGCCGCATCGACTATCCGGTGACGAGCTACGAGATCCTGATGGACTCGCCGCTGATCGCCGGAGCGCATTATCGCGCGATTCCGCTCAGCCCCGACGTTACGCTCGACGTCATGGCCGACAACGAGGCCGAGCTTGCGATCAGTCCCGAGCAGCTCGCGGTGCACAAGAAGCTGGTCGAACAAGCGGTGAAGAACTTCGGCGCGCAGCATTACGACCACTACGACTTCCTCTTCACCATCTCCGATTATCTCGGCGGCCAAGGTCTCGAGCATCATCGCAGCTCGGAAGACGGAGTCGACCGCGGCTATTTCAAAGATTGGGACATGAAGCTTCGCGACCGCAACCTGCTGCCGCACGAATATAGCCACAGCTGGGACGGCAAGTTCCGCCGCGCGGCCGATCTGTGGACGCCCGATTATCGGACGCCGATGCAGGACAGCATGTTGTGGGTCTATGAAGGCCAGACGCAGTTCTGGGGCTATGTGCTGGGCGCTCGCTCGGGCATGCTGTCGAAGCAGGACACGCTCGATGCGATTGCGGCCACAGCGGCGGCGTACAGCCTCGGCACGCCGGGCCGGACCTGGCGGCCGCTGATCGACACGACGAACGACCCGATCATTGCCCGGCGCGCGCCGCAGCCATGGCGCAGCTGGATGCGGAGCGAGGATTATTACAGCGAAGGTGAGCTGATGTGGATCGACGTCGATCGCATCATCCGCCAGCAATCCGGCGGGAAGCGTTCTATCAACGACTTCGCCAAAGCCTTTTTCGGGATGCGCGACCGCGACTATGGCGAGCTTACCTACACGCTCGACGACGTGATCAATACGCTGAACCGTGTGCAGCCGTACGACTGGCGCGGCTACCTCCAGCGCAAGGTCTACAGCATCGCGCCGGAAGCTCCGCTCGATGGTATCAATCAGGGCGGATACAAGCTCGTCTACACAGCCGAAGCGACCAAGTGGATCAAGAGCGGCGAGAAGAACGGCAAAAATAACGAACTGACTTACTCGGGCGGCTTCGTCGTCGGCAATGACGGGCACGTCTCCAGCGTTCTGTGGGACAGCCCCGCGTTCAACGCCGGACTGACCGTCGGTTCGCAGATCGTCGCCGTGAACGGCCGCAACTTCAGCGGAGATGCGATCAAGGACGCAATCAAGGCGGCTGCCGGGGACGGGCCCGCACCGCAGCTGCTGATCCATGACGGCGACGTCTACAAGACGGTGACTCTCGATTGGCACGGGGGCTTGCGCTACCCAGGGCTGCAGAAGGTCGGGAAAGGGCCGGGAACGCTCGACGCGTTGCTCGCGCCGCTTTGATCAGACGAAGAGGGGGTTCGTATGAAGGCGGTGATTGGCTTGATCCTGATGGCAGCCGGGGGGGCAGTGACGGCGCAACCGGCAGGACCGGCGGAAACCAACACTCGAACGGCGCTCGAGCGCATTGCCCGTATCGATCCGCAGCTCCATTCCGTGATTGCCGTCGATCCGACCGCCATCGACCAGGCGCGGCGGGTCGATGCAAGCGGCCGGCGCGGCCCGCTCGCCGGCCAGTCCGTCCTGATCAAGGACAATATCGAGAGCGCCGGGCCGCTGCCGACGACTGCTGGAAGCCTCGCGCTGGCGAACAACGTCACCAACCGCGACGCGCCTCTCGTGGCGCGGCTTCGCGCGGCCGGAGCGGTGATCGTCGGCAAAACCAACCTTTCCGAATGGGCGAACATCCGCTCGACTCATTCGATTTCCGGCTGGAGCGCCGTCGGCGGGCAGACGCACAATCCCTGGGCGATCGATCGCAACCCGTGCGGGAGTTCGAGCGGCAGCGGTGCTGCGGTGGCAGCTGGCCTCGTCAGAATGGCCATCGGCACCGAGACCGACGGCTCCGTGACCTGCCCGGCGTCGATCAACGGGATTGTCGGATTGAAGCCGACTGTCGGCCTCGTCAGCCGCACCCATATCATCCCGATCAGCCACAGTCAGGACACGGCCGGGCCAATGACGGCGAGCGTTCGTGAAGCTGCGCAGCTTCTGACGGTCATCGCCGGAAGCGATCCCGCCGACCCGGCGACGCGCGATGCCGACAAGCACAAGACCGACTATGCGGCTCTGCTTGATGCCCGTTCGCTGAAGGGCAAGCGCATCGGCGTGATGAGGTTCGCTTCGACCGAGCAGCTCAACCCGGCATTCGACACCGCGCTCTCGATCCTGCGCCAGCAGGGCGCGATCTTGGTCGACATCAAGAAATTCGACGACAAGCTGATTGGCAAAAATGAAAACACCGTGCTCATGGCCGAGCTCAAGGCCGACATGGCGAAATATCTGAAGAGCAGCCCGGCTCCGATCCAGGCGCGCACACTTGCCGATCTCATCGCGTTCAACGAGGCGCACGAGAAGCAGGAGATGCCGCTGTTCGGGCAGGAGCTGTTCGAGCAGGCGCAGAAGACCAAGGGCCTCAACGATCCCGCCTACAAGAAGGCCCGGCAGGTGAGCTTTAACGCCGCGGGGCCGAACGGCATCGACAAGCTGTTGAAGCAATACGACGTGGTTGCGCTCGTCGGCCCGACCGCAGGTCCGTCGTGGAAGATCGACGCGGTCAACGCGGACCAGTTCTCCGGCGGTGGCGCCGGCAACCTTCCGGCAGTGGCGGGCTATCCGCACCTCACCGTGCCGATGGCCCTGATCAAGGGCCTTCCCGTCGGGCTCAGCTTCATCGGGCCGAAGTGGTCTGAAGCGCGGCTGCTCTCATTGGGCTACGCCTATGAGCAAGCGCGCGGACCGTTCCCGACGCCCAAATTCTATCGTTCCATCGAAGAGAGTCCGG
>DASUCP010000072.1:0-8899 GCA_036275975.1 Sphingomicrobium sp. | reverse complement strand
GTTCACGCCGAGGATCGCGGCGAGCAGGCACATCGGAACGATCAGGATCACCGCGAGCGGCAGCACCAGGCTTTCGTAGAGAGCCGCAAGGAGGAGGAAGACGAACATCACGGCGAGGCCGAAGGCGATGGCGCCGGAATTGCCTGCCTGCTTCTGTTGGAAGGCAAGCTCGGTCCAGTCGTAGGAAAAGCCGCGCGGAAGGATCTCGGCCACGATACGCTCCATCGACGCCAGCGACTGGCCGCTCGAATAGCCCTTGACGGTATCGCCCTGGACCTCGGCGGCAGGATAGAGGTTGTAGCGCACCACGCGGTACGGCCCGCTGTCGTTCCTGACGTTCATGACCGAGGCCAGCGGCACCATCGCGCCGGAGTCCGAACGGGTGCGCAAGCGCTCCACGTCCGAGATATTGTCGCGATAGGGAGCATCGGCCTCGGCCGTGACCCGGTAGGTGCGCCCAAGGAAATTGAAGTCGTCGATATAGGTCGAGCCGAGATAGGTCCCGAGCGTCTTGAAGACCCCGTCGACCGGCACTCCAAGGCGTTCCGCGCGCTCGCGGTCGATGTCGGCGTAGAGGCGCGGAGTCTTGGTATTGAACGTCGTGAAGACCCGGGTCAGGCCCGGCGTCCGTCCGGCCTCGGCAACGATCCGCTTCGCGACCTCCTCGAGCGCCCGGTAGCCGGCGCCCGAGCGGTCCTCGACGACCATCTTGTAGCCGCCGCCGGTGCCGATCCCGCGCACGGGCGGCGGCTGGATCACGAGGATATTGCCGGCGGTGATCTGGGCGAGCCGGGCCGAAAGGTCCTTGATGATCTGGTCGACCGAAGCTCGATCGCCCTTGGGGTCGAGCGTCACGAACATCGCTCCGGAATTGGGCGCGTTGGTGAAGCTCGCCCCATCGAAGCCCGCGAACGCGACCGTCCCGTTGACTCCGGGTGCCTTGAGGGCGATGCGCTGCGCGTCCGCAAGCACCTCGGTGGTCCGCTGAAGCGAGGCCCCGGGCGGGGTCTGGATGACCCCGATGAGATAGCCCTGATCCTGCGCCGGGATGAAGCCGGTCGGAGTCTCGACGAAGCGCCACCCCGCGAGTCCGATGAGGCAGGCGTAGACCGCGCCACAGACGGCGAGCGCGCGCACCGCTCGTGCCGTATAGAAGCCGTAGCCCCGCGACAGCTGGTCGAAACGATGGTTGAAGGCAGCTGCGAAACGCCGCGGTAAGCCGCGCCAGCCGGCGCTGGGTTGCTGCCCGGCCTTGGGCTTTAGAACGAGCGCCGCGAGCGCGGGCGAAAGCGTCAGTGATATAAAGGCCGAGATGGCGGTCGCGCTCATGATGGTCAGCGCGAACTGCTTGTAGAACTGCCCCGATATGCCGGGGATGAAGCTGGTGGGCAGGAACACGCCCATGAGCACCAGCGCAATCGCGATCACTGCGCCCGACACCTCGTCCATCGTCTTGTGCGCCGCCTCGCGCGGGTTGAGGCCCTCGCGCTCCATCAACCGCTCGATATTCTCGACGACGACGATCGCATCGTCGACCACGATCCCGATCGCGAGGACCATGCCGAACAGCGAGAGGTTGTTGAGCGAGAAGCCGAACGCAGCGAGCGCCGCGAATGAGCCGACCAGCGAAACCGGGATCGCGACGATGGGGATGATTGCCGCGCGCCAGCTCTGGAGGAAGATGAGGACGACGAGCGCGACCAGTACCACGGCTTCGAACAAGGTGTGCTCCACTGCCGAGATCGAGGCCGCGATATATTCGGTCGGATCGTAGGGGATCTGATAGGCCATTCCCGGCGGGAAGTTCCGGGCCGCCGAATCTAGCTCGTGCTTGACCGCCCGGGCGGTATCGAGCGCGTTCGAGCCCGGCAGCTGCGTGATGCGGATGGCCACCGTCGGCTGGCCGGACTGAAAGGCGTTGACGCTATAATCCTGCGCTCCGAGCTCGATCCGGGCGACGTCGCGAAGATGGACGACCCGTCCCGGTGACGGACGCGCGACGACGATATCGCCGAATTCCTGCGGAGTCGTCAGCCGTCCCTTAGCCTGGAGGTTGAGCTCGAACGCGGTGCCGCCCTTGTTGAAGGGCGCCTGGCCGACGCTCCCGGCGGCGACCTGTGCGTTCTGCGCGCGCACTGCCGCAATGATCTCGTCGACCGTCAGGTTGAGCGTCTCGGCCCGGTCCGGGTCGATCCAGATGCGCATCGAATAGTCGCGCCCGCCGAACAATTGTGCGCTTCCCACTCCCTGGATGCGGTTGATTCGGTCGATGATCTGGAGGGTTGCGTAGTTCGAGAGATATTGCTGGCTGAGCGAGTGGTCCGGCGAGACCAACGTCGCGACCATCAGCAGGTCGGGAGAGTTCTTGCGGACGTTGACCCCGATCTGGCGCACCTCGTCGGGTAGGCGCGGCTCGGCCGTCGAGACGCGGTTCTGCACCAGCACCTGCGCCTGGTTCACGTCTGTGCCTTGCGCGAAGGTGACGGTGATCGAGAGGTTGCCGTCGCCGGTCGAGGACGAGGACATATAGAGCATATGCTCGACGCCGTTGATCGATTCTTCGAGCGGCGTTGCGACCGTCTCTGCGAGCGTCTCGGCCGATGCGCCCGGGTAGGAAGCGGACACGACGACCGTCGGCGGCGCGATCTCCGGATATTGGGCGACTGGAAGCGTCGGGAAGGCGATCGCCCCGGCGATCACGATCAGTACTGACAGCACGAGCGCGAAGATCGGCCGCTCGATGAAGAAGTGCGGGAAGCGCACGCCTATTGCGCCATCGCTGTCGCGGCTTGCGGAGCCTCGATCTCGGAAGCGTCCGGTGCGTCGTCCTTGGCGCGCGGCCGGATCCGGATGAGCTTGACGCGGACCGCGGCTCCCGGCTGAAGCCGGGCGAGTCCGTCGAGCACGACGCGGTCGCTGGGCTGCAGGCCCGACTTCACAACGCGCAGACCCTCGACCAGCGGTCCGGTCTCGATGCTGCGCGTGGCGACCTTCCCGTCCTTGGCGGCGACATAGACGAGGCGGCGCGTCTGGTCGGTCACGATCGCCTCGTCCGGGATCAGCAGCGCGTGATAGGTACCCGAGCCGAGCAGCCGGGCGCGTCCGAACAGGCCCGGCACCAGGAAGCCGTTCGGGTTGGCGACGACGGCATGGGCGCGGATGGTTCCCGAGCCTGTATCGATCGCATTGTCGACGAAGACCATACGGCCGCGCCAGCGATAGTTCGGCTCGTCAGCGAGCTGGATCTCGACCGGGTTCGGAGCGTAGCGCGAAGATCGCCGCTGGCCGGCCTCCGCGAGACGGCTGTACTTCAAATAGAAACTCTCGGCACCGTCGAAGCTGAACCAGATCGGGTCGGTGGTGACGACCCGGGTCAGCAATGTCTGGCCGGCCGTGACATAATCGCCGAGCGAGACGCGCTTGTCCGAGACCTGCCCGGCGATGGGCGCGCGGACCATAGTGAAACCGAGGTCGAGTGCCCGCTGGCGCACTGCCGCGCGGGCGGCGTCGAGGTCGGCGAGCGCGGCCCCTTCGGCAGCCTTCTTCTCGTCATATTGCTCGCGGCTCAGAAAGCCGACGCGGACGAGCGCCCCGGCCCTTGCAAATTCAGCGCGGGCATTAGCCAAAGTTGCACGGGCTCGGGCCTCGTCGGCGCGCGCCTGGGCTAGCGCGGCGGCATAGGGCCGCGGATCGATCTCGAACAGGAACTGGCCCTTGCCGACCTTGAGGCCGTCGCGGAATCCGATGCGGACAATCTGCCCCGAGACCCTGGGGCGAACCTCGACGTCCTGGATTGCCTCGAACCGTCCGACATAATCGTCCCAGTCCACGACATTGCGCTGGATTGGATAGCCCGCCGAGACAAGCGGCGGAGCCGGCGCCTGCGGTGGCGCGTTGCCACACGCGACCAATGAGGCGAGCGCCGCTCCGAGCATCACCAGCTTCACGCCTAGATTGAACATATCGTCCTCGGTTCGGAATGTGCGGCGACAAAGGGATACGCCCTGCCGTCACCGTCCGAACGGACTCGCTGCCCCGCATGATTTGGTTACCCCGCCTGCTCGCCCGCCCGTGGCGCCGGTCGCTTCGCCGCGACAACCTTGCGGAGCCTGTAACCCGCGTTTCCCTGCCCGCGAGCTAGAGCCGTCCGGGCGCGCTTGGCGCGTCCGGCCGCATCAGTTCACCAAAAGGAAAATTCATGGTTCAGGCGCGGTGGAACGGGGCGACTATTGCCGAGAGTGACTCGACGATCCTGATCGAGGGAAATCATTATTTCCCGCCGGAAGCGGTCAACCGCGAATTCCTCGAAGCCACGAGCGAGACCAGCTTCTGTCCCTGGAAGGGCACCGCAAGCTATTTCACCGTCAGCGTCAACGGCGCCCTCAACCCGAATGCCGCCTGGACCTATCCCGATCCAAAGCCCGAGGCGGAATCCATTCGCGATTATGTGGCGTTCTGGAAAGGCGTGGACGTCAGCTGATGTCAGTGTTCGCGGAAACTTCGGCGCACGGACCGAAGTTTCCGCCGATGTTCAAGCGCGATCGGAATTTGCCCGTCAGGCAGGCTGCCGCACCACGGTCCCCTGATTATTGTCGATGATGTAGCGCCAGACGCCGTCCGCGCCGCGCCTCATAATGTCGCTCGCAGTGCCATGGACGTGCACAAGCTTGCCGTCCGCATCGGTTCCGTGGATCGCCCAGTCCAGCACGATCTGGGCGGTGTCGCCCCCGACAAACACGTGGCGGACCTTGGCCTTCAGCGGCACGCCGAGATTCATGTCTCGCTGGAACAGGGCCGCGAACTCATTGCGATCGGTGATGGTCCGACCGTCGTTGGCGACGAACACTGCTTCCGGGGCGTAGAGCTCCATCATCGCGTCGAGGTTCCTGGAGTTGAATCGCTCGACGAGTGACGGGATCACGTCCTCGGGTTTCGTCGGAAGCGGAAAACTATTGGGCATCAAAGGGGTCTCCGTTGGTGGTTGGTGAGCCGCGGCGCGGCGATGATGCACACGTCCGCAACTGGGCGCTGGTTACATGGCTGATGCCCGATCGCCGATTAGCGCAGCGCTCCCTGTAACCGGGCCTGCCCGCGCGCCGAGCTATGCCCCGATGACCCGCATCGATGTGCGGCGCGCGGCACATTTCCAACGGTTCGAAGAAGGTCCGCCCCGGGGCGTGGTGAAGAGGATCCTGCGACATGGCCGTCCATGCCGATCTCAAGCTTGTCGACCATGACGAGAACGGCACGACCTTGCCTTCACGGCCGATGTGCTTCGCGGCCTCTCCGAGCGCCAGAAAGCCGTTCCGGCGCGCCCTGAATGCAAACAGCGCAACCAACATCGTTGAAGGACGCAAGGCTTAAGAATGGACAAGAAACGCGTGAAGCAGGCGATGCTCGAGCTGGAGCAGCAGCAGTTCGAAGCGTCGAAGGAGATCTATCTCGACTACGTCTCTTCCGCTCGGGTGGATCGCACCGAACCGATTGAAGATGACGAGCTCGCGCAAGCCTTTTTCGCTAGCGACTTGTCCGAAGCATTTGACGAACCGGTGCATGACCATGCCGACAAGATCGCGAAGCTTAAGCGCATCGATTTCGGGCCCAAGTCGTTCGTCGAGGAGGGAGCAATCGTCAAGGTTGCCGGGCGCCACTTCGTCGTCTCCGTCGCAACCGGCCGCTTTAGCTGCGACGGCAATGAGCTGATGGGTATTTCGACGGCGTCGCCGCTTTATGCCGCGATTGAAGGCAAGCAAGCGGGGGATAAATGCACCTTGAATGGCCGCGAGATCAGGATTGACGCCGTCATCTGATTTGCGGCTCCACACTGCCCTTCGGTCCCGGGCGGAAGCGTTCTCGGCTGCGACACTGACCGATGCCGTGGGCCGGATCTGCCGGCACCGCGCCCATATTCTCGATCTTGTCTCGCCGACACCGGGACGAAAGCTGTTCGGCCGTGCAGTCACGATTCGCTACGTTCCCTATCGCTCGGATATGTCCCAAGACGATGGCCTGAGCTTCGCCCGAATTTTCTACGAGGCCACTCACGAATATTCCGAAGGGGCGGTCCTGGTGCTCGACAGCGCCGGTCAGCATGACGTGTCCGTCGGCGGCGGCGCCAAATTCTCGAGGCTGCACAATCATCGGCTCGCCGGACTGGTCACCGATGCGCGCATTCGCGATTTCGATGAGCTCGCCGCATATGACCCGGTCTTCTACTGTCGCGGAGAAGCCCTGCAGGCGGGTGCAAGGGACCTAATGACCCTCGCAGCCAATGTCCCTGTCAGCCTTTATGGAGCGACAGTGGTTCCGGGCGACTATGTCTATGCGGATTCCTCGGGCGTCGTGATCATCCCGGCGGGCTACCTTGAGCAAGTGCTAAGATCAGCCGCAGAGATTCATGCCGAGAACGAGGCGATCCTTTCAGTCATCCGAGAGGAGGACCCGCGGAAGGCCGCAATCGGAAACGGCCGGCGAGGCCTGAACGAGATGCGGCCGCCTCCCAATTGAGATGCACTATCCAGACATCTCGCGCTGGCCGCCGCAGGCGAAGAGACTTAAAGTGCGTGGACCCCGAGATTGCCCTCATCGGCGGAGGGATATGGATCGGGTCCACAGAACGACTCGATCGCTTCACGATCTTTCAGGACGATTTCCCGACCCCGGAGGAAGAGGCCGTTCACCGCTAGCGTTTGCAGGGTCCGCGAAAGCGTCTCCGGCTGCATGCCGACACGAGACGCAAGCTGCCGTTTCGAGAAGGGTACCTCGGCAATCATGCCTTCGGGCGTCGCGTCGTACAGCCGCAGAAGGAAGGAGGCGAGCCGCTGGGAAGGCGTGCGGCACTTAAGGTCGAGAATGATCTTCAGAGCCAGCCGCCACTGCCCCGCGAGGATTCGCGCAAGGCTGAGGGCGAGTTCTGGCGAGCGGCTGGCCTCGGCGCGGAGCGTGTCGGCGTCGATCACCAAAATGCGCGCGGGCGTGAGCGTGCGCGCAGCAATGAGATAATGCTCTTCGAACAGCGCCGCCGCCGGCATCGACACATCGCCCGCGGACAGGATCAGGGCCGTATATTCGTGGCTTTTGTAGGTGCAGGAAAGGTCGACGATCCCGCTGAGTACGATGTGAAGGTCCTTCGGGACCTCGCCTTCCTTGAGCAGCTGATCGCGAGCTGCGAAGCGCTCAATGCGCGCGTCCTCCAGCAGCCGCGCCCTGGTCGCCGGAGGTAATGCGGCGAGAAACGGCACGTCCTCAACCCGGGTCTGCAAGCGGCCGGCGCGATCCGCCATTGGAACAATTTCCGCGATGGTATTCATGCGCGGGGCGCTTTTTGTGACAATCCGGACAAAAGCGCAATTATTGGGGCCTTGCCGATCGCGTTGCGTGAGCCGAGCAACGAAGCTCGACCCGCGTTTCGCGGTCGGGGAGCCTGTCCCCGAGGAAGGACAGGTCGGCCGCGAAGCGCAGGTCCGGCTCGACCGGGCAATGCGTGGTGGGATCGAGCGCATCGTACACGGGCACGCAACGCGACGCTCCGAGGCCTCACAGGCTTCGGCGACCGGCGGCCCACCGCCGTAGGTTCATACTGGATCGAGTGCCCCAAGCGCGCGGCGTCCGGGATGGTTCCTTGCATGATCTCTTGAGGCTCCGCGGCCAAACGGCCAAACATCTCGTCATCAGTCCGGGGAGGTGATGAGTGATGCGTAAGATGTTGCTTCTGGCCGCAGCGCCCTTGGTACTTGCGGCGGCTCCGACATGGCAGAGCCAGACGCTCGCCTCGGCAGCGCCGTTCATCGACAAGGCCAACAGCGACTGGAGTCGGGCGATCGTTACAGGCAACGCCGCGGTGCTGAGCGCACCCTACGCAAAAAGCGCTGTCTTCATCGGACCGGAAGGAACGGCGATCAACGGCAAAGCCGGTGTTCGGACAATGTACGCCAGGCGGCCCTCTGGGGTCCGAGTCCTCAAGGCATCGATCAAGAGCGACGGCCGGGCGGCGCATGATGCCTACGATGTCTACGAGTGGGGGACCGCCAAGCTGACCGTAAAACGAGGCAAGAAGATCGTCGAGCGTAGCGCCCGCTACCTCACGGTGTGGCACCGCATCGGCACGACCTGGATGATCACCCGCAACATCGCCTTTTGATGCGTCAAGAATCGAAGCGAACCGGCGGCTGACGCGTTTTCTCGGGTGACCCCGAGGAGAATATATATGCCAGCCAAATCCAAAGCTCAGCAGGAAGCTGCCGGAATCGCGCTTGCGGTGAAGGAGCACGACAGGCCCAAGAGCTCGCTCAAGGGCGCTTCAAAAAGCATGTACGATTCGATGAGCGAGAAAGAGCTCAAGAAAATGGCGTCGACCAAGCGCAAGGGTAAGCCCGAGCACGTCGGCGACAAAAAGTAACAGCTTTTCACATCGGCTGCGGCCGCTAAACCGCAGCCGATGCGTTGCTTTTGGGACGAGCGTCAGCGGGCTCACGCGCCCGCAGCGGAATTCTTCAACGGCAAGCTGCACCCTGCCGCCGAGCACCAGGGGCGCGTCGATGCGATCCTCGCGGCGATTGGCGCCACGGAGCCTCCGGAGGACAGCGGTATCGAGCCACTGTTGCGAGTGCATCCGAAGAGCTATCTCGAACTGCTTCGCGACGCCTACGAAGAATGGCTCGCTGCCGACCGCGACGGCGAAGTCTTCCCCTACACATTCCCGATCGTCGGCAGGCGGAAGCTCGACCTGAGGAGGATCGATGCAAAGCTCGGTCAGCATAGCTTCGACACGTCGACGCCGATCGGCGAGGGAACGTGGGATGCGTGCTACTGGAGCGTGCAGACGGCGCTGGCGGGGCTTGGAGCCGTGCTCGGCGAAGAGCGAAGCGCCTTTGCCTTCACACGACCACCGGGGCACCAC
>DASUCP010000071.1:0-7753 GCA_036275975.1 Sphingomicrobium sp. | reverse complement strand
GAGAGCGTGGAAGAGGCTCGAGCTCAAGCTGGTGACCAGCCGCTCCGCCAGGACGAGGACGTGCTCGATACCTGGTTCAGCTCTGCGCTTTGGCCGTTCGCGACGCTCGGCTGGCCCGACGAGACCAACGACCTTCGCCGGCACTATCCAAACGACGTGCTCATCTCGGGATTCGATATTCTGTTCTTTTGGGACGCGCGGATGGCGATGCAGGGCATCGAGTTCATGGGTGAGGCGCCATGGAAGACGCTTTACCTCCACGGCCTCATTCGCGACGCCGAAGGTCGGAAGATGTCCAAATCGAAGGGCAACACCGTCGACCCGCTCGGGCTCATCGACAAGTACGGCGCGGACGCGCTGCGCTTCACGCTGGCGGCGATGGAAAGCCAGGGCCGCGACATCAAGCTCGATGAGAAGCGCGTCGAGGGATACCGCAACTTCGCGACCAAGCTGTGGAACGCCGCGCGCTTCCTGCAGATGAACGGCGTCAGCGCCAGCGACAGCATCGCCGCGCCGGCCTCGGAGCTTCCGGTCAACCGTTGGATCATCGGAGAGGTGGTCGAGACGCTCGCTAAGCTCGACCGCGCGTTCGACGAGCTTCGCTACGACGAGATGGCCGACGCCATCTACCACTTCGTCTGGGGAACCTTCTGCGACTGGTACGTCGAGCTGATCAAAGGCGCGTTCGACGAAGAGACCAAACGCGTCGCCGCCTGGGCGTTCGACCAGATCCTGGTGATGCTCCATCCGCTGATGCCGTTCATTACCGAAGAGCTTTGGGCGGCGATGGGCGCGCGGCCCTACGAACTGATCGTCGCAAAATGGCCCGAGCCCGAGGCGCAAACCGACCCGCATGCCAAGCGCGAGATCGAATGGCTCATCGAATTCGTCTCCGAAGCGCGGGCGATGCGCGCTGAGCTCAACGTGCCGTGGAGCGCAACGCTCCAGCCGATCGCTATCGGCGGCTCGATCGACCCTCTCAATGGTCAAACCGCGATTCTCAATCGGATGGCGAAGCTCGGTCCGGCGCGGACCGCCGATGCGCCACCGTCCGGCTCGGCGCAGATCGTCGTTCGCGGTCAAACGTATGCGTTTCCGCTCGCCGAACACATCGACATCGAGGCCGAAAAGGCACGCCTGGAGAAGGCCGCCGTCGCCGCCGAGAAGGAGCGCGACAGCCTTTCGGCGCGCCTTGGCAATCCGAATTTCACCGAGCGCGCCAAGCCCGAGGCCGTGGAAAAGGCACGATCCGACCATGAGGCCAAGGCTGCTGAGGCCGAACGGCTGCGCGCTGCGTTGGACCGCCTGGGATAGCTGCAACACGAAGAGCGAATGGCAGACGCAGGAGCACAACCCCGCGCACGCGGCGATCTCACTCAAGGGAGCATCGGTAAGACCCTGCTCGCCTTCGCAATGCCGACACTCGCCTCGTCGATCCTTCAGTCACTAAACGGCACGATCAACGCGATCTGGGTTGGGCGCTTCCTCGGCGAGGATGCGCTCGCGGCGACCTCGAATGCGAATATGGTGATGTTCCTGCTGATCGCCTTTGTGTTCGGTTTCGGCATGGCCTCGACGATCCTCGTCGGCCAAGCTTGGGGCAGGAAGGACATTACGGGGGCAAGGCTGGTGTTCGGCACCGCAACCGGGGCCTTCGCGCTGATCGCAATCTGCATCGGAATTGCCGGCTATTTCCTCTCGCCCGCAATCCTCAAGCTGCTCGGAACGCCGGGGGACGCCGCCCCGCTCGCGCTCGCCTACCTGCGGGTGATCTTCCTCGCCATGCCGGCGCTTCTGATCCTGACGCTCACAATGATGGCGCTTCGCGGCGCGGGGGACAGCATGACTCCCTTGTGGTTCATGATGATCGCGGTAGTGCTCGACAGCGGCCTCAACCCCGTTTTCATCCGGGGTCTCGGCCCGGCGCCGCGGCTCGGAATCGCGGGATCGGCCACCGCAACCCTCATCGCCAACTACGCGGCGCTGCTCGGCCTTATCGCTTACATTTACATCAAGGACCTGCCGCTGCGGCTCCGCGGCAAGGAGCTGCGCTACCTTTGGTGCGACGTCGCGGTGCTGAAGACGATCGTGGTGAAGGGCTTTCCGATGGGTCTGCAGATGATCATCATCTCGCTCTCGGCGCTCGCGTTGATTGGCCTCGTCAACAAGGAGGGCGTGGATACGACGGCCGCGTTCGGGGTCGCGCTCCAGCTCTGGACCTATGTGCAGATGCCCGCGATGGCCTTGGGTGCCGCGGTCAGCGCCATGGCCGCGCAGAATATCGGCGCGGGGCTTTGGGACCGCGTCGCCCGGATCACCCGTGTCGGGATCGTGCAGACGTTGGTGATCACGGCCGCGATGATCGTCGCTCTGACGCTTGCCGACCGCGCGGTCCTCGCGCTGTTCATGGGCGGCAACAGCCCGGCCCTGCCGATCGCGCGACACATCCACCTGATCGCAACCTGGAACTTCCTGTTGTTCGGCGTGATGATGGTGCTGTTCGGAACCGTCCGCGCGAACGGCGCCGTGTGGATTCCGCTCATCGTCCTTGCGATCGGGATGGTGCCGGTTCGCTTCGGCTACATCTTCGCGACCTATCAGTGGCTCCACGCCGACGCGATCTGGACGAGTTTCCCGGTCACCTCCGCGATCAATCTCGCGCTTGCAGTGGGCTTCTACGTCCATGGCGGCTGGAAGAAGGCGCGGATGACGCCGCAGGGGTCGCCGTGCGAAGACGAAACGACCGAGGAGGCGCTTGCCACGCGCGAGCCCGGAGGCGCGCTGAACCCCGCCGGTTGACAGCTTTCGCGACGGTCTGCATTCAACCCGCATCCATCGAGACCGGCTGAGGGACAGGCCCGAAGACGCCGGGGCAACCAGGAGCAGAGCGAAAGCGGCTCCAAAGGTGCCAAGTCCTGCGGGGACCTGTGGTCCGCCGGCAGATGGTTGAGGCTCACCGCACCCAAGGTGGTCCGAAACTGTCCGTCACCCCGCATGCCTCGCTGGGCGAAGCTGCCGGGAGTTTGACGATGAACCTCACAGACCGATGTCGCGATGAAGATGTCGCCGAGTGCAGGCCCTTGGCGCCCGAGACGCGGACCATCCGCGCTGGGCTCGATGCCGACCGGACGCACGGCGCGATCATGCCGCCGATCACGTTGTCCGCGACCTTCCGCTTCGATGATCTCGATGAAAAGCCACCCTACGATTACACCCGCAGCGGCAATCCTACGCGTGCGGTTCTTGAAAGCGCACTCGCCGATCTCGAGGGCGGCGTGGGAGCAGTCGTCATGGCCAGCGGAATGGCGGCCGTCAGTACTGTCCTCCATGCGCTGCTCTCGGCGGGCGGGCGACTCCTCGCCCCGCATGACTGCTATGGCGGCAGCTGGCGACTGTTTACCGGGCTCGCGGCCAAGGGGCTGTTCGAGTTCGAGACCTGCGATTTCACCGATCCGGAGCAGCTCGCCGCCGCTCTCGATCGGAAGCCGCAGATGGTGTGGATCGAAACGCCTTCAAACCCGCTGCTACGGATCACCGATCTGGAAGCGGTGATCGGCGCGGCGCACGCGGTCGGGGCCTTGGCCGTCGCGGACAATACTTTCCTCTCGCCGGCGCTTCAGCGGCCGATCGCATTCAGCGCCGACGTCGTGGTCCACTCGACCACCAAATATATCAATGGGCACAGCGACGTGGTCGGCGGGGCCGTGATCGCGCGCGACGCCGCGGTGCTGGAGCAGCTGCAATTCTGGGCAAACGCACTCGGTGCCACCGGCTCGCCCTTTGACAGCTATCTGACGCTTCGCGGCATCCGCACGCTGAACGCGCGCATGCGCATCCACCAGGAGAATGCCGCGATATTGGCCGATCTGCTGGCGAGCCACCCGGCGGTTGTGAGGGTCCACTATCCAGGTCTGTCGAGCCATCCGGGCCACGAGATCGCTGCTCGCCAGCAGGATGGCTTCGGGGCGATGCTGTCCTTCGAGCTTCATGGCGGAAAGCGGGCTGCGCGCGCCTTCGTCAATGGGCTCGCCTGCATCTCGCTCGCGGAATCCTTGGGCGGCGTCGAAAGCCTCATCGCCTATCCGATCACGATGAGTCACGCAGCTGTGGACCAAGACGCGAGGGAGCACGCGGGGATCGGTCCAGGCTTGCTTCGCCTCTCGGTCGGCATCGAGCATGTCGAGGATCTCGCCGCGGACCTGCGGGCAGCGCTCGCCCGCGCTCTCTCGGCAACGGAGACTGCGGCCTTGGCGCAGGAGGGGAGGGCGCGCTAGAGCCGCGCCCATGTCTGCTTCCTTCCCTTCCATCCGCATGCGGCGCGCCCGCTCGAGCCCATGGATCCGCGCCATGGTCGCCGAGAACCGGCTTCACCCGTCCGATTTCATCTGGCCGCTGTTCATCTGCGACGGCCGCGATCGCGAGGAGCCGATCGGCTCGCTTCCGGGCGTCAGCCGCTGGAGCGTCGATCGGCTCGGCGCTCTTGCGCGCGAGGCCACCGGCCTTGGCATCCCGTGCATCGCGCTCTTTCCGAACACGCCCGAGACGCTGCGCACGGATGATGCCCGAGAGGCGCTCAACAAGGACAATCTGATCTGCCAGGCGATCCGCGCCATCAAGGATGCCGTGCCCGACATCGGTGTCCTCACCGACGTCGCGCTCGACCCCTACACCAGCCATGGCCACGACGGCCTCGTCGATATTGCGGGCAATGTGATCAACGATGATACCGTCGACATACTCGTTCGCCAGGCGGTGGTGCAGGCTGACGCCGGCGCCGACATCGTTGCTCCATCGGACATGATGGACGGCCGCGTCGGCGCTATTCGGTCGGCGCTCGAGGAAGCGGGACACCAGAACGTCGCGATCATGGCGTACGCGGCCAAATACGCGTCGGCTTTCTACGGGCCGTTCCGCGAAGCGGTTGGTTCCCTCGGCCGGTTGAAGGGCGACAAGCGCGGCTATCAGATGGACCCAGCAAACGTCGAAGAGGCGCTGCGCGAGGTCGAGCTCGACCTCGCCGAGGGCGCCGATTTCGTGATGGTGAAGCCGGGCCTTCCCTACCTTGATGTCGTGGCGCGGGTGAAGGACGCGTTTGGCGTTCCGACATTCGTCTACCAGGTGAGCGGCGAGTACGCGATGATCGAGGCTGCGGCTGCGGCGGGCGCAGGCGACCGCGAGGCGCTGATCCTCGAAACCTTGCTCGCCTTCAAGCGCGCCGGAGCCTCGGGCGTGCTGACCTACCACGCCGTCGATGCGGCGCGACTGATCCATGGCTGAGGTGATTACGGAGACCGAGCGTCTCCGCCTTCGGACCTGGGACTTAGAGGACCGGGCGGAGTTCAACCGCCTGCTCAACACGCCCGCCGTGATGCGCTGGCTTGGCGGCGTGTCGGACGAGGATTTCGCTAATGCGGCGTTCGACCGCATCGACGCCTATCAGCAGAAATTCGGCTTCACCTTCTGGATCGTCGAGCGGAAGGAAGACGGAGCGATGCTCGGCTTTTGCGGCCTCAAGCGCGCCAACGCGCCCGGCGGCGAGGCGTTCGAAGGCGAGATCGAGATCGGTTGGCGCTTGCGGGAAGACGCATGGGGGCAGGGCTATGCGAAGGAAGCGGCCATCGCGTCGCTCGACCTTGCCTTCGGCCGCTTTGGTGCGCCAGTCGTTGTGGCGGTCACCGCACTCGGCAACGAGCCCAGCCAGGGCTTGATGAAGCGCCTCGGAATGAAGCGGCGCGAGGACCTCGACTTCGTCGACGGGCGATTTCCTGCGGACAGCGACGTGAACCCGCAGGTGGTCTTCGCAATCGACGCGAAGGACTGGCCTGCGGCGGCGGACTAAAGCCCCAGCTGGCGCTGGATCGCGCTGATCCGATCCGCCTGTCGCTGGTCGATGCTGGCGACCTCCGCAGCAGCCCTCTGGATGGCGGCAAGGTCGTTCGGCGCAATGCCGCCTTGCGTCTTGAGCGCGGTCGCTCCGAGCGCATCGATGTCGCCCATCGCGGCCGCGGTCGGTTTTCGCGCCGCGATCGCCGCCGATAGCGCCACCTGCGCCGCGATCCAGCTCTCACTCTGCGGGGCGCCTGCAGCGCCTGCCAAACGCTCCGCTTGCGCAACGACGGGCTCGAACTCCGCATCACCGGCGTGAGCCTCGCTCACCAGCTCCGCAAGCCGCGAAGCGACCGAAGGCGCGACCGGACGATCGTTGATCGGCCGTTCGACCGGCACGCGCGGATCGATAGCTTCGGCGGCACGCGGCTGGAGCGATGGATACGGCCCGCCCGGCGTGGAGCATGCGCTCAACAGCAGCATCGAGAGGAGCAGCGCCTTTCGCATCGGCTCGGCTGTAAAAGGAAAATGGCGCGCCCGAAAGGATTCGAACCTCTGACCCCCAGATTCGTAGTCTGGTGCTCTATCCAGCTGAGCTACGGGCGCGCGGTGCCTGGAAACGGCAGGGGCGCGACATAGGGGGAGCAATCGGGCGGCGCAACCCCGGACCGCAGCCGCCCCTAAAACCGTGCTCAACGCGATCGAAGAAAGCCAGCCCGCGGAGCCTTAAGCCTTCATTTCGTCAGGAACATCACGAGCATCACGCAGGCAGCAAAGAACAGGATGCAGAAGGTGGCATAGCGAATGACTTTGAAGGAGCTGCGTCGCCGTACTGTCAACGCTCGCCGGCGGCTCTTTTCGGCGAAGAACTCTTCCCAATCCTCCATGAACCGGACTGGTGCTTCGTTCAGGGCAGAAGGCAAGCCCTAACTGTTGATAAGGGCGGTCGTGCAGATAGAGACGGGAGTGCAGGCGGAGGCGGCGCGTTCCGCAAAGTCTTCAGCGAGCTTGGCATGCCACGCGCGGGCGGTTTCGCTGATAGCGCGGCGTGCGGCCATTCGTTCCTCGACTGCGCGGCGCCGATAGTAACGCTCGTTCGACTCCACTGGTCCCCCCTCCGGTAGAAGACAAAGAGGACCATCACTTATGAGTAGCTAATAGTTAGTTAATATCCACAGGGCGGCGCACAGGGGACGCTTTCGAGAGGAGAGCTGTCCCGGGCTGGAACAGCGGTCCCTCAGCGGAGTGACACCTTTCGGAACATAACGGATCATCCTTGAAACCTAACGACTCGCCGCTCGTTAGACGGGTCAAAGATGGTTTCGAAGGAAGGCACCATGCTGAGTTCGATTGAATCCCGCCGCACCACGTTCAACCCGAACGCTCGCGGCTATCACGCGGTCTATCACGACGGCGAGATCAACCACTGCCCGGGCTGCGGCCGCACGCATTGGCTGATCGGCCGCATGTCGGCCGAATGCGCCTTCTGTTCGACGGCGCTGCCGCTCCGCGAAGCCGCGACCCAGGGTCCAGCTCCTGCGCCGGTGTTCTGGAGCGGAACGCGTCCCAGCTACGCCGAGCTTAACGCCGCTTAATTCTGCACATTTCGATTTTCCCGAGCACCGTGCAGGCTTATATCTGCGCGGTGCTTCTGTTTTTGCGCCATGGGAAGATCGTGCTTGCGGCAGCGCTGCTTGCGTTCGGAGCGCCTGCGCTCGCCGGGCCCGGGGCATCGAACTTCACGCTGGTCAACGGCACGGGCGCGCCGCTTTCCGAGGTTTCGATCCGCCGCGCGGGCACTTCCGAGTGGAAGCCGCTCGGCCCGTCGCCGGCTGCGGGGCAGCGTGCGCCGGTGAACTTCAAGGATCCTGATTGCGCGTTCGACATCCGCGCCAAGGTCGCCGGCAAGGATCAGGTGACCTGGGCC
>DASUCP010000070.1:0-10611 GCA_036275975.1 Sphingomicrobium sp. | reverse complement strand
GATTTCACGAGTTAGTTCTCCAAAGGAGAGGCGCCGCCTTCAAACAGCGCCTCTCCCATTTGGTTGCTTCAGCTATTGGCTCGTGTGGCCGCTGTGGCCACTATGCCCGGATTGATGGTGGCCGTGCATCTTGGCCATCATTTCCTCGCAGCACTTGTGGCAGTCAGCCATCTCCTTACTCATGTGACCCATGTGCTCCATTTTTTGATGCTGGGCATGGGCGTCGGACGGCATGGTGGGAGAAGCCGTTGCCGGCTGGGCGGCCGCAATGGCCGCTGTAATCAAGATGAGCATTTCTAGTCTCCTGAATTCAGATGTGTGGGATCTGTCTTCAGGCGAGCCTTGGAGGTGGCGTCGCGATCCTCGGATGAAGTCCGTGCAGGGGCTCTGAGGTTCGCGGAAGAACATGTTCGGAGACGATCAGCAACGGATGGTCCACGCGAGCATCCAATGCCGGAAGTGCCGCGGCGCACGCCATTGTGCACTCTGCGAGCCCGTGCTTGCTACCCTGGCCTGATCCTTGATCCACGCAATGTCCCATAGACATGCCGGCCTCGAGGGGGCTCGCCGGCGCCTGCGCCATGCCAAATGGCATCATCAGCACCGCGATCAGCACGATCAATCGCCAGAATCTCCGGACGGGCCGTGATTTCATTGAGCTCACTATACTCACATCCCGGTACCAGCAGCCATCACAAACGCGCATTCCGCAGCCGCAAGGAGTTGCCGATCACCGTCACGGAGCTGAACGCCATCGCCGCACCCGCGATGATTGGGCTCAGCAGCAAACCAAACCAGGGATAGAGCACGCCGGCCGCGATCGGAACGCCTGCTGCATTGAAAATGAATGAGAAGAACAGGTTTTCGCGAATGTTGCGCATCACCGCGCGGCTGAGCCGCCGGGCACGAACGATGCCAGTGAGATCGCCTTTCAGCAGCGTGACTGCCGCGCTTTCCATGGCGACGTCGGTCCCTGTACCCATGGCGATTCCGACATCCGCCGCTGCAAGCGCCGGAGCATCGTTGATTCCGTCGCCGGCCATGGCGACCCGCCGACCTTCCTTGCGCAGCTGTTCGACCTTCGATTGCTTCTGATCAGGCAGGACTTCGGCAAGCACTTCATCGATGCCACCGACCTCGCGGGCGACCGTCTCCGCCGTGCGGCTATTGTCGCCAGTCATCATGACCAACCGCACGCCGTCACGATGGAGCGCCTGCACGGCACCGGCGGCGCTCTCCTTGATCGGGTCCGCGACGATCAACAGTCCGGCCAAATTGCCATCGACCGCGACGAACATGACGCCCTGCCCTTCGGCGCGATAACGGTCGGCATCCTCTTGCAGCGTCGTTGGGTCGGCGCCGACCTTTGCGAGCAGCGCCTTGTTCCCGAGCGCCACTGCATGATCGCCCACAGTGCCGGTCACGCCCTTTCCGGTGCTCGAAGCGAAGTCAGCGACCGGAGGTAACTCGATCGACCGCTCCGCTGCACCCGCCACGATCGCAGCTGCGAGCGGATGCTCACTGCCTCGCTCCAAGGCCGCCGCAAGCTTGAGCAGCTCCCTTTCGTCGAACTCGCCTCTGGTCACAATCTGCACCAGCTTCGGCTTGCCGAGCGTGAGCGTGCCGGTCTTGTCGATCACCAGAGTGTCGATCTTCTCCATGAGTTCGAGCGCTTCGGCGTTCTTGACGAGCACACCCGCCGTCGCCCCTCGCCCCGTGCCGACCATGATCGACATCGGCGTGGCGAGTCCGAGAGCGCAAGGGCACGCGATGATCAGCACTGCGATTGCATTGACGAGCGCGTGCGGGAGCCGTGGTTCCGGACCCAGGAATGACCAGAGCGCGAATGTGACCACGGACACGAGTACTACAGCTGGTACGAACCAGGCCGACACCTTGTCCGCGAGCGCCTGGATCGGCGCGCGCGACCGCTGTGCCTCGGCAACCATCCGGACAATCTGGGACAGCATGGTGTCGCTGCCGACGCGAGTTGCGCGCATCAGCAGGGATCCGGTGCCGTTGAGGGTCGCACCCGTGACCTTGTCGCCTGCAGTCTTCTCGACGGGCACGGGCTCGCCGGTGATCATCGATTCATCAACTGAGCTGTGACCTTCCACCACTTCGCCATCGACAGGCACCTTTTCCCCCGGGCGGACGCGAAGGAGCTGTCCGACCTCGACATGTTCGAGCGGCACGTCGACTTCGGTCCCATCGGCGTTGGCCAGCCGGGCCGTCTTGGGCGCCAGACCCAGAAGCGCGCGAATGGCCTTGCCGGTTGCCGAGCGTGCCCGCAGCTCCAGCACCTGGCCCAACAGCACCAGCGTCGTGATGACCGCTGCCGCCTCGAAATAGACGGGCACCAGCCCATCCATGGTTCTCAGCGACGGCGGGAATACCTCGGGCACGAGCGCAGCGAATACGCTGTAGGTGTAAGCGACTCCGATCCCGAGCCCGATCAGCGTAAACATGTTGAGGTTGCGTGATTTGAGCGATGCCCAGAAGCGCTCGAAGAAGGGCCAACCGCCCCACAGGACGACGGGTGAAGCCAGCGCGAACTGCACCCACAACGCCGTCCGCATCGGGATCATGTTCCAACCGAAAAGCTCCATCCCCATCGCGAGCAACAGCAGTGGGAGCGAAAGCGAAGCGCTGACCCAGAAGCGGCGCGTCATTTCGATCAGCTCGGGGTTTGGACTTTGGTCGAGCGCCGGCTCCAGGGGCTCCAGTGCCATGCCACAAATTGGGCACTGGCCAGGACCGTTGCGGCGGATCTGCGGATGCATCGGGCACGTCCAGATCGTGCCGGTAGGAGTATCGACGTGCCTCGATGGCATCGCCGGCTTATTGTGCACGTGACGCGCACAGGTTGAATGATCGTGCTGGCTTCCGCTCGTCATTTTCAATTTCCACACCCTCGGCATGCCGCCGAGGGTGCTTCACATAATCGTTTAGCAGCTGCAGTTCTTGCAGGTGCAGGGGTTGCAGCCGCAGCCACCGTTGGCGCATCCGCACTGGCAATTCCGCTCCGCTTCGATGTTCTGGCGATCGTTCATTTCAGTCTCCTTTTTCATGTTGCTCCGTTCGAGCGAATCACCATATAGCCTCCGTACTATGGTACAGAGTCAAGCGGTCCATTCGCTCACCATTGGAAAGCTCGCTTCGGCCGGCGGAGTCGGGGTCGAGACGATCCGATTCTATCAGCGCCGCGGCCTCCTTGAGACGCCAACGCGCGCCGACGGGATCCGCCGCTACGGCTCGGCCGACGTTCGCCGCCTGCGCTTCATCAAGCAGGCGCAGGCGGCCGGCTTCACGCTCGAGGAGATCAAGGAGCTGCTCGATCTCGACGCGAGCGAGGACCGCAGCCGCGCACGCGAGCTCGCCAACGCTCGCGTCAAGGCGCTCGACGTGCGGATCACAGAATTGCAGCGAGCCCGCGACGCGCTTCGGCGGCTGGCGAGGGAATGCGGCTCGGGCAGCGCCGGGCCGTGCCCGATCCTGACGTCGTTCGAGGATTGAATCGCTAGGCTGACGGCGCGCCGTCGGGGTTCGGCGGGTCCTCGCCGTTGCCGAGCTGGTTCGCATTGCTTTCGTCGGCAGCGGGCGCGTTCTCTGTACCGGTGGCATTGGCGTCCGCGCTCGGTTCCTCCTCAGCGCGCGCGGAGGCTGCCGCACTGGGTTGAACGGCATGGCTGCTCGCGGCGGATGCCGACGCCTCGTTGTCTTCGGAGCCATTGGCCGCGGCAGTGGCACCGCCCTCCGAGCTCGCATTGGCCTCCATCATCGCGGCGTTCTCGTCGACGTTCATTCCGATCAGGCTGTCCGGATTCTTTGAGCTGCAGCCACTGACGAGAAGCACAGCCGAAAGACCGGCGAGAGGCGCGGCGATGTGTTTTACCCGGATGCTCATGGCTGTGACGCGCCTTCCTTGAGAGACCGTTCTCTCAACGGCGGCGGAGAACAGCCGTTCCCTTTGCCGAGCAGACATTAGTCACTCGCGCGAACGATTCTCGTTCGGATTCGCCTCCGAAGCAGTCAGGCTGCGACCGTTTTCTTCATTTCCTCGGGCATCGGCCGCACGATGCGGTTGTGCAGACTGAACTTGCTGCTGAATAGAACCTGGAACAGGAGCTTGGTCCATGACCGGTGATGATAGAGGTGATCATAGAATTCGGGCGCCGCGGCACGAACCGCTGGCAGGCGCGACCATGGCACCTGGGGAAAGTCGTGGTGCTCGTTGTGGTAGCCCATGTTGAACGCCAGCTTGTTCAACGGCCCGTAGTAGGAATAGGTCTCCTGCCCTTCCTTGAAAACGTAATGCTCCTGAATCCACCGGGCACCCACCGGATGCACGCCAAGCGCGAACAGCGTCGAGAGGAAAAGATACGCGACCGGCCACCAGCCGAAGAACCAGACGATCGGCGCCATCGCCGCGACCATTGCGACAGCGTTGAACACCACCCAACGGTCGATGGTGCGCATCGCCTTCACTTTGATCGGCCGCAGGAGGGCCAGCACCGCCCAATACATGCTGAGCCAGAACGTCTTGCGCCACCAGCTATTGCCTACCCAGCGGGCTTCGTTCGACATCGGCACGTCGGCGTCCAGCCCCTGGATGCCAAGATATTTGTGGTGGAGCAGGTGATAGTTGCGAAAGCCGATCGCCGCCGGAAAAACGATCGCGATATTGGCAAAAATCGAGCCCAGTCGGTTGGCGTTCGCCTTCCGGAATACGACGTTGTGGGTGTAGTCGTGAATCAGGACGAACAGCGCGTGGTTCGCGAAGGCTCCGAACGCATAAGCCGTGAGGATGATGACCCACCACGGCGCGTCGAAAAAACCCAATCCGATGCCGACAAATATCTGCAATGCGACCAGCACCACGGTCCACAGAGCCGACCGTCTGTCACGCTCGAAGAGCTCGCGCAATTCGGGATGCTTCGCCAGAATTTGCTTCGCCCGCTCGCGGTGAGGCGGCGGCGGAACGCTCTGCGCGAATGTCGCGTCAGGCGCTGTCTCGGCGACCATCCGGTCACATCCTCTTCAAGGGGATTCGAGTTGGCGGAACGCAACGGAACAGCTGTATCCGTAAGGAGCGAAATTGACCTCGTCCAATGAATTAGCGGCTACTGGCAGCTTTTCACCCAAAGCTGAAATTGGAGAACTCTGTCCGGCGGGGTCTTTCTGGAGGTCGATGACGACGAGCGCGGTCCTGGGATCGAGCGTGGTGACGGGCATTTCTTAGCTTTCCTACAGAGGGTCCGATGACATAGCTGGACAGTCTCCTTTGGTCCGGAGGCACGATGTCAGTTGCTCATCTGAAGTCGTCAAAACTGTTCACGACCGTGAACATCGTGAACATTCGCTTCGCCCGCACGCGTAGGCTCGCTGCAATCGCTGCGTTTCGGGGCTTTGCGACAATGAATCCCATTTTCTCCGGACTCCTCCCGATAGCGCGGGCTTGCGGACGCTCTATCCCCTTCGCCCGAGCTTCACGGTTGGGGAAATGCGATGCGTTTGGACCTGGTACTTTTGGCCGCGCTGACTGCGGCCGCTCCGGCGGCGCCGGTGGTCTCCTACGATCCGGGGACCGAGTTTCACCATTACCGATCCTACACCTGGGCGTTCACGCACGCGCCGGCGAACATGGACCCGACGCTCTACCGGCAGGTGCGGCACTCGATTGACCAGTCGCTGGAGGCGCACGGCTTCGTCCATTCGCCGCACCCCGATTTCGCGGTCGGCTTCACCGTCGGCCCGCGCGCGAAGATGCACGCTTCGGATTATGGCCATTACGCCTTCTACTACAGCGCGTCGGAGGCGGCTTCGCACCAGGATTGGGTCAACCGCGAGCTCGCCGAGCGCAGCGACCGTGACGATACGCTGTCGATCGACATCTATGACACGCAGACCAAGAGCTCGGTGTGGCACGGCATCGCGCCGGTGCCGATTGTCCCGCACACCCGCTCATCGGTGATCGAGCATGAGGTTGATGACGTGCTCAGGCTGTTCCCGCCGAAAGGGTGAGAGCTCAGGCCCTTCGATCTGTGCTTCGCCGACCACCTTTGGTCGCGTCGCCCTTGCGGCGGTGGCCTTTCCGACGGTCGCCTCCGCGTCGGCGCTCGACGAAGTTTCCCCCCTTGTCGCGCGCGCCGATCTGGCCGGCATCGATGAGAATGGAATCCGCGTTGGGATTGGTCGCAGCGAGCTGTTCTTTCGCCGCGGCGACGACGATCGCGAGGTGAGTGCGGACGAACTCGCGCCGCTCGTCGTCGGACATCTTAGAGGAAGCGTCAGCAGGTAGCTGGAGGAAGCTCTCGATGGCGCCGCGCGAGACGCAGACACTGCGCATCTTGCCGTTGATCCATACGTCGACGAGCGTGGACTCGCCCATCGAGCGAACCGTGTCATTTTCCATACGCCGGCACCCCCTGAGCTCTCCTTTTATCAGCAGTTCTAACCCAGGTGAATCGATGAACTCGGCGTAAGCTTGTGAACTTCCGCGAGCTTTCGGCTTTATGACGATGCAATGAAGGGGATCGCGGCGGTTGGGGCAATGATCGCGCTCGCGTCCTGCGGGCCGCACTCGGAACCCTCGAACGACACCGTCTCGATGCATATCATGCGCCGGTGATCGCTTCCGCGACTTGACCGACGTCAAGTTGCAATGCGGCGTTGTTTGCCTTCAAGCGCCGCCCCATGGCTACGACCCCAACTGCGCGTAATCCCCGCCTCGCCGATTACAGCGCCGATTATCGGATGCTCATCCTCGCCGCCATGGCGGTGGTGGCCGGGACCGGCGGAGCGTTGAGCGCCTGGGCGCTGCTCAAGCTCATCGCCTTTGCCACGAACGTCTTGTGGTACGGCAGTTTCTCCTCCGCGCCAGCGGTGATTGCCGGGCGCGGCCCGCTGCTGGTGCTGATCATCCCGATCATTGGCGGGCTGGTCGTCGGGCTCATGGCACGCTTCGGATCCGACAAGATCCGGGGGCACGGCATTCCCGAGGCGATCGAGACGATCCTGTTCGGCGACAGCAAGCTGTCGCTGAAGGTGGCCATCCTGAAGCCGATCTCGTCGGCCGTCTCGATCGGAAGCGGCGGGCCGTTCGGCGCCGAAGGGCCGATCATCATGACCGGCGGAGCCATCGGCTCGCTCTTCGCCCAGCTGTTCCGTCTCAGTGCCGCCGAGCGCAAGACTTTGCTCGTCGCCGGTGCGACCGCGGGCATGACGGGAATATTCGGAACGCCGTTCGCGGCGATCATGCTGGCGGTCGAGCTGCTGCTGTTCGAATGGAAGCCGCGCAGCTTCGTGCCGGTCGTGACGGCGGTGCTCGTCGCCCTGGCGTGGCGTCCGCTGCTGGTCGGCTCGGGGCCCCTGTTCCCATTCTCGGCGGCGACGCCAGCGGGTATCGAGCCGGTCGCGATCTCGGCCGGCATCGGCATTGCGGCGGGGCTACTGGCCGCCTTTTTATCGTTCGCGCTGTACCGGATCGAGGATGGCTTTCATGCGCTTCCCATCCACTGGATGTGGTGGCCGGCCATTGGCGCGGTCGTGGTCGGCATCGGTGGCCTCTTCGACCTTCGCGTCCTGGGTGCAGGCTATGGCAGCATCCAGGACCTGCTAAACGGCGATCTCGTCGTCAAAGCGGTCCTCCTCCTGCTCGTCGTCAAGGCGGTCGTGTGGCTGGTCGCGCTGGGGTCCGGGACCTCGGGCGGAATTCTCGCGCCGCTGCTGATCCTCGGCGGCTGCGCCGGATTCCTGATCGGCCAATACCTCCCCGGCGATCCCGGCTTCTGGGCGATGATCGGCATGGCAGGAGTCATGAGCGGCGTCATGCGTGCCCCAATGACCGGAGCGCTGTTCGCCGCGGAGCTGACCAATCACCTTTCCGCCTTGCCGGAGACGATCGCTGCGGGCGCGGCCGCTTATGCGGTGAGCGTGCTGATCATGAAGCGCTCGATCCTTACCGAGAAGATCGCCCGGCGCGGGCGCCACATTTCACGCGAATATACGGTCGACGCGCTCGAATTCCTGCAGGCGGGACAGCTGATGACGCGAGACCCTGAGACCCTTCGGGGCGACATGCCTCTCGATCAGGCGGCGCGCTTCTTCGCCGATGAGGCGATCCATCGATCCTATCCGGTGGTCGATGAGCAGGGGAGGCTACTTGGCCTCGTGTCCCGGCAGGACGCGCTGCAATGGAGAGTGGCGGGCCACGCGGAGGGCCGTCTCGGCGAAGCCCTGTCAGATGCGTCCACCGGTTATGCATTCCCGGAGACGCCGTGCGGCGAGGTCGCGGACATGATGGTCGAATCGGGCGTGGGACGAGTGCCGGTGATCGATCGTGAGAGCAGGCGGGTGGTCGGCATCATCTCGCGGCAAGATCTTCTAAAGGTCCGGGAGCAGCACAAGAAGGTCGAAGAGGTCCGCACGCGCGGCGGCGACGAAGCGACAGACTGACCGGTTGTTGCCGTGCGATCCCTCAGCGCTTTTCACGGCCCTTCTTCAAGGAGTTGGCGAAGGTATGTCGCGTACTCGCTCTTCCCGAGGCGTTCCGTAACCCGCTGCAAGCCGGCATCGTCGATGAAGCCGTTGCGCCACGCGATCTCCTCTGGACAGGCGATCTTCGTCCCCTGACGCCGCTGCAGCGTGCCGACGAATTCGGCTGCATCGAGAAGACTGTCCGGGGTGCCCGTGTCGAGCCATGCGTGGCCCCTTCCCATGATCTCGACCTCCAGCTCGCCTTTCTCGAGATAAGCGCGGTTGACGTCGGTAATTTCGAGCTCGCCGCGGCCGGACGGCTCGATGTTCGCGGCGATGTTCACGACCTGCTCGTCGTAGATGTAAAGGCCGGTGACCGCCCAGTTCGATTTCGGCCTGGCCGGCTTCTCCTCTATGCTCACCGCCCGCATGTCGCTGTCGAATTCAACGACGCCGTATCTCTCAGGATCGGCGACGCGATACGCGAAAACCGTTGCGCCCCGTTCCCGACGCCGGGCGCGCTCGAGGATTTCAGGCAGGCCGTGGCCGAAAAAGATATTGTCGCCGAGGACCAGGCATGAGGGGCCACCGGAAACGAAGTCGGCACCGATGGTGAACGCCTGCGCCAGTCCCTTCGGCTCTGGTTGGACGGCATAATCGATGTTTATTCCCCATTGGGAGCCGTCGCCGAGGAGCTGTTGAAATGCCGGCGAGTCCTGCGGGGTCGTGATTACGAGAACCTCGCGAATCTGGCCCAACATCAGCGTCGTCAACGGGTAGTAGATGAGCGGCTTGTCGTAGACCGGAAGTAGCTGCTTCGAGACCGCAAGCGTGACCGGATACAAGCGAGTGCCGCTACCGCCGGCAAGAATGATGCCCTTCATGCGCTGAAATATCCCGTTTCTTCCGAGCCGTTCAGCAGTCGGCTTACCACGTCTGGAAGGGAATTCCGCCAGTCGGGCAAGCGCACTCCGTGCCGTCGCTCCAGAAGCGTTGAATCGAGGCGAGAATTGGTCGGACGTCGCGCGGATGTCGGATAGTCCGCGGTTGTGATCGCCGTTACCGTTGCCGAGGGCCCTCCCATTTCAGCGGAAAGAGCGAAAATGGCTGCCGCGAATTCCGCCCAACTCGCCTCACCGGCCGCGGTCATGTGGAATATGCCCCGCTGTTCGGCATTGCTGCCACGCACCAGGTTCGTCGCGACGGCGATGACTCCGTCGGCGATTTCCAGCGCGCTCGTCGGATTTCCCCGCTGGTCGGCGACGACGCGCACCTCGTCCCGATCGGCGGCAAGTCGCAGCATCGTCTTCACGAAGTTCGTCCCGAACGGACTGTACACCCATGCGGTGCGAAGGATCGCGCTGTTCGCATTTTCTGCAAGGACCGCATGCTCCCCGGCGAGCTTCGACGCACCGTACACCCCGAGCGGCCGGGTCGGGTCGGACTCGACGTAGGGCGAATCTTTGCTGCCGTCGAACACGTAATCGGTCGAGAGATGCACGAGGGCCGCGCCAATGCGTCCAGCGGCTCTAGCGACCGCACGCGCTCCGCGTTCGTTCACAGCGAAAGCAAGCTCCGGCTCGCTCTCCGCTCTATCGACCGCCGTGTAGGCGGCTGCAGAAACCACAGCATCAGGGCGATGAGCTTCGATTGCACCGACGATGGCTTCCGGATCGGCAGTGAGATCGAATTCAGGCCGCGCCAGCGTGATGACGTCGTGACCAGCCCGCGCACCACGCTCCACGAGCGAGCGCGCGACCTGACCTTCGCGGCCGGTTACAACGATCCGCACGGCTTTAAGAGGTGCCCGTCCGGACGCCGAAGCGCTCGCCGGCGTATTGTTCGCGCAGCCGCTGACAGCACCATCGGTTGTCCAAATACCAGCGCATGGGCTTGACGATAACAGCACCCCATTCTTGGCGCGAGGCGATTGTCGCCGCCACGCGGCACCGAGGTGCTGCGGCGACGAAGCGAATGGCTGAAGCGCTCGCAGGACTTGTTGCACGCCATTCCCTTCGCTACTAGGTGGCGCTACTGCCGGTGGGAAGGTTTTTACTGCTTGTTCAAGATCTTAGCTGACCTTTCGAGGTCAACCACAGTCGTGCGGCGCTCGCAGGCGCTGATCGCGGCGGC
>DASUCP010000069.1:0-7302 GCA_036275975.1 Sphingomicrobium sp. | reverse complement strand
AGATCGAGGGCGAAATCGCCGACAATCCTCAGCGTTCGCTGATCACCCTTCAGGTCGAAATGGGCGTGGCCGTGCGAATGGCCTGCCTCGAAATGCTGGTCGCCTAGCGCGAAGCGATCTGCACCGGAGCGTCGCCGGCAGCTCCGCGGACGAAGCACTGGCCGCCATGGTTCCGAAGGATCGCGCAGCGAGACATCGCCTCGCGCTGGCTGTCGAAGCCCTGGATCGAGAGGCGCCAGAAGGTACCGTTCGGCGAATCGAACCGCGCCTTCATCGGCAGATATTCGCGAAGCGCCGGGTAGCGCGCGGTCAGGTGCGCCCACCCCGCGGCAACCTGCCGCGGCGTGCGATAGGAGCCGAGCTGCATCACGGCGTTGGAATTGCCGTGGTGGAAAGCCGGAGCAGCAGCAACGCGGCGCGGCTTGGCCGCGGGTTTCGGAGCTGGCTTGGGCTTCGGCATGAAGGCAGCGAAGGCGGCAGGCGCCTCGGGAGAAGCCGCGGCCATCATCGCCGCCGAGACAGGCGGCGGCGCCGGAGCTTCGGCGACTGCGGGCTCGGGTGCTGGAGGCGGGACCGGCGCAGCTTCGACTGGCACAGCGGCGGCAGGAGCAGCTTCGGCGAGCTGCGGCTGAGGCGCCGGCAGAACGGGCGGAGTAGCCTGGGCGACCTGAGTTCCAGTGTCGCCAAGTGCAAGACGCAACGGCTGGCCTGCATCGGTTGCCGCCGGCTTGACGCCGACAAGCGCTGCGACCTGGTCCGACGGGTGCGTCGGCTTGGCGAGCAGCATCCACTGGTGGATGCGCGCGTCGAGCTGGCTCGCGGCGACATCCTGCGACGCAACCGTGCGCGCCTCAGTCCAGTCGCCCGAGAGACCGTAAGCAAGTGCAAGGTTCTGGCGGATGCGGCCGTCGGCGCCCGGCTGACGAGCCGCCGGTTCGAGTACCGAAATCGCCTCGTCCGCGTGCCCAGCGAGGGCGAGCGCCAGCCCGTAATTCGCGGGGTCGAGCGTTCCGCGAGCACCGTTGAGGAACGCCACGGCCTGGTCGTTCTTGCCCTGCGCAATTTCCACGAGCGCAAGCTTCAGCACTGCCTCCGGCTGATTGGAGACCAGCGTCAGCGAATCCTTGTAAGCGGCCTCGGCCGACTTGAAGCGGCCGGCCTGGAAATAGGCATTGCCGAGCAAGGTCCGGAATCCGGCGTCGTTCGGCGTCTGCGCGACCGCGCGCTCGGCGAAGTCGATTGCCTGCGCGACGTCGTTGGAGTTGAGGGCTGCGAGCGCGCGGGTCGCCAATCCCACTTCACCGCGCGGCGTACCGCCGTAGCCGGTAAACTTTTGCTGCGCAGCGCAGCCCGAGATCATCGTCGCGAGGACGATAGCGGACGCTGCAGCGCGGAAGCGGACAGGCTTTGACATGGTACTTACCCCTTGCGTTTTGCCTTGCTTGCCATGGCATCGAGTTCCGGGATGTGCCCGAGCAACTGGTCGAGCGCATCGGTCACCAGTTGCTGCGCTGAACGGCCATTGACCGCGCAGGCGAGCCGCAGCTTGAGGTGACGGTCCGGATCGAGCCGGAGAGTGAAAGCGGCCTTGCCCTTGCTGCCCGGCGCTGAACGTGGCCGGGGCGCGCGGCGCGGAGCCGGCGCGGGCGTCGAAGCGGCGATGGGCGACGGAACGGAGATGACGGGAACGGCCAGCTCGGCAGCCTTGGATCCGGAGCCGTTGAGCTCCTCGTTCTCGGTTTCTGGATCGTAGGGCTCGGCGGTTTCGTCGAACTCCTCGTCGACCTCGTCGGCCTCGAGACGCTCTTCGATTTCTGCCTGCTGGTCGTGAACGGGCGAGCCAACCGGAGTGAGCCCGGTCGGGTGGTGTGCCCGCGGGTGCTCGACGACATCTTCGCCGAACGCGTCGTGAGTCTCGTCGCGAGGCGCTTCGGCAGCCTTGGGCGGCTCGAAGCCCATGTCGTTCCAGCCGAGATCCTCGAGGCCGTTGCCAGCCTGCCCGAAACCCTGCGGACGCATGGCCGGGCGGGCAGCACCCTTGCGGGCGAGGAGACCGGAGGAGAGAGAGGCAAAAGGCTTGGCTTCGCTTGCCACCTGCGCGCCCCCTTACTGACCGACGACTCGGCGGCCGAAACCACCGACAGGACGCGGACTGGCCGGCGCGATACCCGGCGCGGCGCCGGGCGCCGCGAACACTGTCCGGCGGAAATTCTTTTCGAGACGGTCGGAAATATATTCCCACAGCTCGGTGACCTCGCGGGCGGAACGGCCCTGCGGGTCGATCTCCATCACCGTCCGGCCGTCGATCATCGATGCAGCGAAGTCGGTGCGGTGGTGAAGCGTCACGGGCGCGACCGTGCCATGCTGCGAAAGTGCAACCGCGGCCTCGTAAGTAATCTTGGCCTTGGGAGTGGCCGCATTGACGACGAAGATGAGTGGCTTGCCGGCGCGATCGCAGAGATCGACGGTGGCGCCTACGGCACGAAGATCGTGCGGGCTCGGACGAGTCGGGATGACGATCAGCTCAGCGACGGCGATGACGCTCTGGATCGCCATGGTGATTGCGGGCGGAGTGTCGATGACCGCGAGACGGAAGCCCTGCTGGCGCAGCACTTCGAGGTCGGAAGCAAGGCGGGCGACTGTGGTCTGGGCAAAAGCCGGCATGTCGGCCTCGCGCTCGTTCCACCAGTCGGCAAGGCTCCCCTGCGGGTCGATGTCGATCAGGCAGACCGGGCCTGCCCCCGACAGCTGCGCCTGCACCGCAAGATGTCCGGACAGGGTCGTCTTGCCCGATCCGCCCTTCTGCGATGCCATAGCCAGGACGCGCATGCTTTTCCCCTCGCGAATTGACGTCAGTTCAGTGAGCGGAGTGACACCAGAGGCTCTAAAATCTGGTTAACATCGGGCCGACCGTCTTTCCGCGTGATGCAGCCTCGGCTAGAGTTCAGGTCGGGTGGGTTACAGTATGATTCCCAAATACTTAGTTGCTACAGGATTGCTGATTTGCGCGATTAGCTCCGTTTCGGCGCAGTCTGTGAAGTCGGGCATCGATGCCTGGCAACGCTCCGATTATGCGGGCGCCGTCGCCATTTGGCGGCCACTTGCGGAAAAGGGTGATCCCGACGCCGAGTTCAACCTTGCCCAGGCCTACCGGCTCGGCAGGGGGGTACCGACCAACCTCGCGGCGGCGAAGACGTGGTTCGAGCGGGCGGCCGCCCAGGGCCATGTGGATGCGCAGACCACGCTCGGCCTCCTGCTCTTCCAGAATGGCAATCAAGGCGAAGGCCTGAAGTGGTTGAAGCAGGCCGCCGACCAAGGCGAGCCCAGGGCGCTGCTCGTCTACGGTACCGCGCTCGTCAATGGCGACGGTGTCACGCAGGACCCGATCCTCGGCTATGCCTACGTCAGCCGCGCCGCGGCGCAGGGGCTCGAACCGGCGAAACAGACGCTCGCGCAGCTCGACAAGCTGATTTCGCTCGACGACCGGAAAAGAGCAGTCGTCCTCGCGCGCGCGAAAGCGAAGGCTGCGCCGCCGCCGAGCTCGGCTCCGCAGAAGGCGGCCAAGCGGGTGGAGGTCGCCAAGGCAAAGCCGGCGCCGAAATCGGTGGAGACTACTCCTGCAAAGCCGGAGAAGCTCGAGAAGCCGGCACCGAAAGCGTCTGTCGCCGAGACGCCGCCGGCCGCAAAAGGCGATTGGCGGATTCAGCTCGGGGCCTTCTCACAGAAGGGCTCGGCCGAGGCGCTGTACGGCAAGCTTTCGGGCAAGAGCGCGCTTGCGGGCCGACATGCCTATTACATTCCGGTCGGTGCGATCACCCGGCTGCAGGTCGGGCCGTTCGAGAGCAAGGCGGCCGCTGCCGGCGCATGCAAGGCGCTGGGACAAGCCTGCTTTCCCGTCTCGGCGAAGTAATCAGCCCCTGAACCAGTCGCGTCGGCGCACGCCCTGAACCCACAGCAAAGCGTCGAGCCCGTGATGCTTGAGCTCGGCGTCGGCGACTTCGACCAGAGTCGGCTTGGCCTTGAAGGCGATGCCCAGGCCCGCTTCCTCGACCATCAGCTTGTCGTTCGCGCCATCGCCGACCGCGAGCACGTCCTCCCGCTCCAGGCCGAGCTGCTCGCGTGCTTCAGCGAGCGCGTCGCGCTTGGCCATTGCATCGACGATCGGGTCGCCGACTTCGCCGCTGAGCTTGCCGCCGGTGAAGACTAGGCGATTCGCCTTTACGCGATCGAAACCGACCGCGCCGGCGATGGGCTCTGCGAAGGAGAGGAAGCCGCCGGATACGAGCAGGCAGCTCGAACCGCCCGCGCGCATGGTCTGGACGAGCGTTTCGGCGCCCGCGGTGACCTCGACCCGTTCGTCCAGACAGCGCTTGAGCTCGCGCTCGTCGAGCCCGGCAAGCAGGCGCACCCGCTCGCGCAGCGCGCCGGGGAAATCCAGCTCGCCATGCATCGCTCGCTCGGTGATGCGCGCGACCTTCTCCTTGAGCCCCGCATAATCGGCGAGCTCGTCGATGCATTCCTGACCGATGATCGTCGAATCCATGTCGGCGACGAACAGCTTCTTCCAGCGCGGCTCGTCCTGCTGCACGACCGCGTCTACGTCTTCCAGCGCCGACAGAGCCCAGCGTGCGCTCTTGAGATCGCCTGTGAAGTGAAGGTCCGCGGCATCGCCTTCGTCGATCCAGTGCGAGAAGGTCGCCTTGGGATCTACCTCGCGGAGCAGGCCCAGCGCCTTGTCCACCAGCCTGTCATCGAGCTTCCCCGCTGCTATCAGCGTCGCAATCGCCATGCCTCGTCCAAAACCTCCACTCGTCGTAATCGCCGGACCGACCGCGAGCGGCAAGTCGGCACTTTCGCTCGCCCTTGCTCAGCAAAATGGAGGCGTGATCGTCAACGCCGACAGCGCACAAATCTATCGCGACCTGCCGATCCTCAGTGCCTCACCTTCGCAGGACGAGTGCGCGATCGCCGAGCATCGCCTCTACGGCGTGCAGGACGGCGCCCTGCCCTACTCCGCCGCCGACTGGGCAGGGATGGCGCGACTGGAGATCGCCGATATTCATGCGAGCGGTCGGATCCCGATTCTCGCGGGTGGCACAGGTCTCTACTTGAGGACGCTGCTGGAGGGCATCGCGCCCGTCCCGGCAATCGAACCCGAAGTGCGGCGGCGTGTTCGTGAAACCGCCGTTGAAGAGAATCGGGCGAAGCTGGAGGCGCTCGATCCCGAAGCGGCGGCTCGCCTCAATGCTGCCGACAAGGCGCGAATCAATCGAGCGCTCGAGGTGATTCTCTCGACCGGACGAACACTCGGCGAATGGCAGAAACAGCGCGAGGGCGGCATCGGCTCGGACGTCGAGCTTCGAGCACTGATCCTGCTGCCGCCGCGCGATTGGCTATACGCGCGCTGCGACGAGCGCTTCGCGCGCATGATGGAGCAAGGCGCCATCGAAGAGGTTCAGGCGCTGCTCGCACGAGGCCTCAATCCGAACCTTCCGGTCATGCGGGGAATCGGAGTGCGAGAGATTGCCGCTTATCTCAGCGGCGAACTCTCGCTGGCCGAGACCATCGCCGCCGGTCAGCAGGCGACGCGCCGCTATGCCAAGCGGCAGTACACCTGGTTTGCGCACCAGCCGCCTGCCGAATGGCCGCGCTTCGCCGAAGCGCTGGACTCGACAAGCATGGCCCGAGCAGTCGAACTGCTCTAGTCGGCGACGCATGGAGATGCTCCGCGAAGCCGACATCGATCCCGCGCCGCTCGCGGGCAAGCGGGTCGCGATCCTCGGCTACGGCAACCAAGGGCGCGCGCAGGCGCTGAACCTCAAGGACAGCGGGATCGACGTCGTCGTAGGCCTGCGTGGCGGATCGGGAAGCACGATCGAAGCGGAAGCGGCTGGCCTCGAAACGGTCTTGATCGAAGATGCCGTGCGGTCGGCCCACGTGGTGATGATGCTCGCGCCGGACGAGATCCATGCGGCGCTTTACGCGGAAATCGAGCCGCATCTGCGCGAAGGCACTGCGCTCGGCTTCAGCCATGGTCTGTCGATCCGCTTCGGCTTCGTGAAGCCGCGCGGCGACCTCGACGTCTTCATGCTCGCGCCGAAGGGACCCGGAACCGCGCTTCGCTCGCTCTACCAGCTGGGCAAGGGTATGATTGGCGTCTGGGCCGTCGCGCAGGAGGCGACGGGGAATGCGCGCGGCATCGCCCTCGCCTATGGGCGAGCGATCGGCTGCGGCCGAGCCGGTCTCATTGCCTCGAGCTTCGCCGAAGAGGCGGAAGCCGACCTTTTCAACGAGCAGGCCGTCGTCTGGGGCGGAGTGCCCGAGTTGCTGATCGCCGGCTTCGACACGCTCGTTGCGGGCGGGGTCTCGCCTGAGCTCGCCTATCTCGAATGCGTCGGCGAACTGCACCTTATCGCCGAGCTGATCGAGGCGCGCGGGATTGCCGGAATGAAGGAGGCGATCTCGAACACGGCCGAGCTCGGCGCGCTGCTTGGCGGCAAGCGAATCATCGACGCGGACGTGCGAAGGCGCATGGCCGAGGTGCTCGCGGAAGTGCGCGCCGGTCGTTTTGCCGAAGAGCTGCGGGAGGAAGAGCGCAGCGGCTACCGGCGGCTGGAGGAGGCGCGCTCAGGAGCGCGCCAGAGCGGTCTCACCCAAACCTTCCGCAAGCTCGACGAAACGCGCTGAGATCAGCTGGCCGGAATCGGTGGATCCGGAAGGGATGGCCGTTCGCCCACGCTGGCCTGTTCGAGATAGGCCCGCTGGAGCTTGCGATGCGCTTCCGCGGCGTGGGGGTCCTCAGCCGTAGACGCCAGCTCCTGCTCCTCGGCGGCACGGCGGGCGAAATAGATCCGGTCCTGTGTTGCCATTTGCCGCTCCTTTTGCCGGGAAGGCCTAAGTGTAACAAATCCGTCCGAAAAAGTCGCCTTATGCAGTGACTTTGGGCTTGGCTCGCTCAATCGCCTCGACGAGCACCCGCTTCGCCTCAGCGGCATCGCCCCAGCGGCCCACGCGGACCCATTTATCGGGCTCGAGGTCCTTGTAGTGGGTGAAGAAGTGCTGGATCTGCGCCATCACGATGTCGGGCAAATCCTCGTGGCCGACCACGTCCGTGTAATAAGGAAAGGTAGAGTCGATCGGCACGGTAATCAGCTTCTCGTCGCCGCCATGTTCGTCCTCGAGGAACAGGACTCCGATCGGCCGGGCGCGCACCACCGAGCCGGGAATGAAGGGCGAGCGGGCCACCACCAGCGCATCGATCGGGTCGCCGTCGGGTGACAGCGTGTGGGGCACGAAGCCGTA
>DASUCP010000068.1:0-8363 GCA_036275975.1 Sphingomicrobium sp. | reverse complement strand
TTCGTTGAATTCTACGGACCGGGGCTGGCCAACCTGCCGCTCGCCGATCGGGCGACTATCGCCAACATGGCACCGGAATATGGCGCGACCTGCGGCTTCTTCCCGATCGACGAACGCACGATCGATTATCTGAAGCTTACCGGCCGCGACGATAGCCAGATCGCGCTGGTGCGTGCCTATGCCAAGGAACAGGGCCTGTGGCGGGACGCCGGCACGCCCGAGCCATTGTTCACCGACACGCTCGAGCTTGACATGGCCACGATCGAGCCCTCGCTCGCGGGCCCCAAGCGCCCGCAAGATCGCGTGCTCCTCAGTGAGGTGGACGATAGCTTCGGGAAGGACCTCGAGGATGTCTACCACAAGACAAACGAGCCCCGAGTGACCGTCGAGGGCGAGAGCTTCGACTTCGGCAACGGCGACGTCGCGATTGCCGCGATCACTAGCTGCACGAACACGTCAAACCCGTCTGTACTGATCGCCGCCGGACTCGTCGCCCGCAAAGCACGGGAGAAGGGCCTGACCACCAAGCCGTGGGTCAAGACGAGCCTTGCGCCGGGAAGCCAGGTGGTCAGCGATTATTTGAACGAGAGCGGTTTGCAAGAGGACCTCGACGCGCTCGGTTTCGACCTGGTCGGCTACGGCTGCACCACTTGCATCGGCAATTCCGGCCCACTGCCTGAGCCGATCAGCAAGGCGATCAACGACAACGACCTCGTTGCCGTCAGCGTCCTCTCCGGCAACCGCAATTTCGAAGGCCGTGTCTCGCCTGACTGCAGGGCCAATTACCTTGCATCGCCGCCGCTGGTTGTCGCCTATGCGCTCAAGGGCACCGTCCGTTCCGACATGGTCAGCGAGCCGCTCGGAATGGCGTCGAACGGCGAGCCTGTGTTCCTCAAGGACATTTGGCCGACCAACGCGGAAGTGCGCGAGCTCATCGACGCTCACGTCCATTCGGACATGTTCCGCCGCCGCTACGCCGACGTCTATCAGGGCGACGAGCGCTGGCGCGCGATCGAGGTGACCGGCGGCGACACCTACAGCTGGCCCCCGCTTTCGACGTACATCCAGAACCCCCCCTATTTCACTGGGATGACGATGCAGGCCGCGGCACCGACCGACATCGAAGGCGCCCGTCCGCTAGCCATCTTCGGCGATTCGATCACCACCGACCACATATCTCCCGCCGGCGCGATCAAGCCCGACAGCCCGGCGGGTCGCTATCTCGTCGAGCACGGGGTCAGCCGCGGCGAGTTCAACAGCTACGGATCGCGCCGCGGCAACCATGAAGTGATGATGCGCGGCACCTTCGCCAACATCCGCATCCGCAACCGTATGCTCGACAATGTCGAGGGCGGCTTCACCAAATATGCTCCCACCGGCGAAGTCATGCCGATCTACGACGCCGCGATGCTCTACCAGCGCGACAACCGTCCGCTCGTGGTCATCGCCGGCAAGGAATATGGCACGGGAAGCTCGCGCGACTGGGCCGCGAAGGGCACCGTCCTGCTCGGCGTTCGAGCAGTCATCGCCGAGAGCTTCGAGCGCATCCACCGTTCGAACCTCGTCGGCATGGGCGTCCTCCCGCTCCAGTTCCACGAGGGTGAGAATGCGGAGAGCCTCGGCCTTACCGGGGCGGAAAAGTACACGATCAGCGGCATCGCAAGCCTCCAGCCGCGCCAGGACGTCGAGGTGAAGGTGACGCGGGACGGCGGCGAGGAGTTCAGCTTCACCGCGCGCTGCCGCATCGATACGTTCAACGAGCTCGCTTACTTCAACGCCGGCGGAATCCTGCAATACGTGCTCCGGAGGCTGGCGGCCGCGTGACCGCGGTCCAGATCGCCGTAGAGGTCGCCGGCTGGGTCGGGGCCCTGCTGATCCTGTTCGCCTACCTGCTGCTGTCGATGGGCAAGCTGACGGGGCAATCGCTCACCTACCAGTTGATGAACATCGTCGGCGCCGCGGGATTCGTCATCAACGGCTGGTGGCATGGGGCATTGCCGTCGACCGCGCTCAACGTGCTATGGCTGCTCATTGGAGCGATCGCGTCATGGCGGATTCTGAAGAGAAGAGGCTCGTCGACCTCAGCCATGTGATCGAACATGGCATGACGACCTATCCCGGGCTGCCGGGGCCCCACATCTGCGATTACTGGACCCGCGAAGCCTCAGCCGAGAATTACGAGGACGGATCGAGCTTCCAGATCGGCCGCATCGACATGGTCGCGAACACCGGGACGTATCTCGACAGCCCCTTTCATCGCTACGCCGAGGGGATGGACCTTGCGGATTTGCCCTTGCCCGCGCTTGCGGACTTGCCGGGGATCGTCGTCAGGCGCCCGTGGGAAAACGAGATCGCGACCAGCGCGTCGCACTTCGAAGGGATCGACGTGCGCGGCAAGGCGGTCCTGGTCCACACCGGCTGGGACCGTCACTGGCGAACCGAGCGCTACGGCGAGGGCCACCCGTTCCTCACCGCCGCGGCCGCGCAATGGCTCGCCGACAATGGCGCGGCGCTCGTCGGCATCGACAGCAACAATATCGATGACACCCGCGTGCGTGCGCGCCCCGTGCATTCGAAGCTGCTCGGAGCGAACATCGCGATATGCGAGCATATGACGGGGCTTGGCCAACTGCCCGACGGCGGTTTTCGTTTCTCGGCAGTCCCGCCCAAGGTGCGCGGAATGGGGACCTTCCCTGTGAGAGCCTACGCGGTCCTCAGCTGAGCGAGCAGTTGCTGATTCACCTGCGCACGCTCGCGGGCGATGGTGCCGAGGAGTTGCTGGCGTGACGCCTCGAACCGCGGATCACCCTTTAGGCTGGCAAGCGCCGGGTCCGACTTCAGGTCAGGAAGGATTTCTGGCGCGTCCGGAATGTAGCCGCGGCTGATGACGCCGATCAGCAGAACAAGCGCATCCTGCTTTCGGCCCTGCGCCGCAAGGATGCGCGCGAGCAGGAATGCGTTTATCGGCTCCTTGCCCGGCCGCACCTTCGCATTGGATTCGGCAAGCGCAAGCAGCGCATTCGCCTGGTCCGCATGCCCATTCTCTTTGAGCGCAATCGCGACCAACGGCGCGCAATAAAGGAAATGGTTGTCGTCCGGGACGTCGCCGTGGGTCAGTTTGACGAACTGGTCCAGCGGCATCTTCAATGACAAGTACAGATTCGCGAGCGTCTTGCCGCGTCCACTCAGCAAGTACATGCGGCTCGCATTCTCAGTCAGCGGCTCGAGCGTGAAGAAGGTCTTCGCATCAATGTGATGACTTTCCATGAGATCGAGCCCTTTCGGGTCGAGCTTCCACAGATCAGCGGCGAAGTCGGGAGCGGGGCCGAGCCTGGACGCTTCGTCGGGAAAACCGAGGTGGAGCAGCACGACCCATAAGTCCGCGCCGATTGCTGCGCGGCCCTCTTTGCGGCCCGTCTTCCAGTAAGCCAGGCCGATGTTTGCCGCCTCACCGAGGTTTCCGCTCCGAAATGCCCTGTCCATGCGAATGGCGACGGCAAGATAGTCGGCGCCCACGCGATTCTCATGTTCGACCAGCTCTTCCATTCCCTTGCGGTCGTGGAGTTGGTCGAGCGTCGAATAAAGATTGAACACTGCCGGCCAGAAGAACGGCTCGATCTGAGCGGCGCGCCGATAGGCCTCGGCGGCTCCGTTGAGGTCGCCGGCTTCGCTCCGCGTATTTCCAAGCCAGGTCAGGGCTTCGAAGTCGCTCGGATCGAGTTGGACCGCTCGTTCGATCTCGGCGCGTGCGATCGGCCCCTTGTAACCGAGAGCGAATGCCAGCGCGGCGTGACCCGCGGCGAGGTTCGGCGCGAGCTCGATCGCCTTGCGGGCATAGACTTCGCTCGGCGCCGTCAGCTTCCAGTTGTTCTGCGACGGAGGAATGGCGCCGATCACCTGCGACAGCGCCGCCCAAGCGGGGGCGAAGTTCGGGTCCATCTTCAGCACCTGCTCGAGCTCGTTGTGGGCGGCTGTGTCATCCTCGGGCCCAGCGCGCTTGCGGATCTTCTCGCGTGCATCGCTGTACAGCGCGTACACTTCGCCTGTGGTGGCGATGTGCTCGGGCGTCATGCCACCCTTTTCAGCTAAACGGCCGCGGATGCGCCCCTCGATCTCGCTCGCGATTTGCGACTGGAGCGCGAACACGTCGTCCAGCTTTTGATCGAAATCCTGGCTCCAGATCTGTGCGCCGTCTTTTGTCCGGACGAGGTTGGTGCTGACCCGAATGCGGTCGCCAGCGGAGCGGACGCTCGCTTCGAGCAGGTAATCGGCCGCACGCTTTGCTGCTGCCTCGCCCTTCTTCGCGAGCTCCTCGGCCGTGTTCGGCCCGAGGACGATCAGCTGCGGATTGCGGCCGATCGCCGTCCGAGTGTCCTCCCAAATTCCCGCTACAAGGCTTTCATCCTGTGCATCGAGGCTTCGGAACGGCAGCACGGCGAGGACCGGCTTTCGCTCTTCGCCAATCGGATTCGCGACCCAAAACCAAATGCCTGCCGCAAGCAGGAGCGCCAGCACGGCAACTACGTACCAGCGGTACGGCTCGAGCCGCTCCCAGGCGCTTTCTTGCGGCGATACGACCGGCACACCTTCGCCTGAGACGAGCGCTTCGACGCTGCCTTTCAGCTTCGCCCACCCGGGATGAGTCGTGCTTCCGCGCCAGCCTTTGAGGTCCGCGCACTGGATCTGGTTGAATGGAATCGGCGGCATCGTGCCATCGAGCTGCGCCTGGACCAGCTTGCCCGCATTGCGCGCGAAGTCCGCTTCGGCGCGGACCCATTGCGACTTCGCGGCCTCCTTCGACCACAGCGCGACCACGGCTTTGGCCTCTTCCAAGTTGCGCTCGATGATCTCCGAATAAGCGCGGTGGGCAGGAAGGTCGGCGTCCCACCAGACGTCGAGGCCGGCGGACAGCAGCGCCTTGGCGACGCGCCTCGCGACCGCCTCGTCCGCACGCGCATAGCTGATGAACACGTCCGCCACGCGACCGCCCCCCGGTGAGTTCGCGGGTCGCGCTATAGCACAGCTGGTTCCTGGCGCGCGCTAGGCTTCGGCGCCGGCGAGCGATGCGGCCAGCCAATCGGGGATGATGGCATTGGTTGGAATTGCGTCGACCCGCGCGTGAACGACGGACATGTTGAGCTTCGGATATTCGGCGCGAGAGCGCTCTCCGCCCCCCATAGTCACGAACAGGCGCCGGTTGATCTTCTGCCGCCAGTTCATACGCGCGGTATTCTCCTGGCCGACGAAGCAGCCCTTGGTGAAACTGACGCCGTTGAGCTCCGCCGCATTGCACTCCAGCCAGAGCAGGTCACGAAGCTCGCCGCGCCCTTCGCAGACGCCGAGGCGCAGGCGGTGTTCGAGCCAGCCGCTCGCTTGCTCGGTTGATGCGGCGAGCCAACGGTATCCGAGCTGGGAAAGACGGGGGTCCGGAACACCCTCGCCTGCGTCTTTCGACCAATGCACCGCGACCGACGCATCGCGCTCGATACGGATCTGCCGCCGCAATCGATAGATCGACAGCCGCTTGATGAGGTCGTCCGCCGCTTCGGCTTCACAGTCGAGCAGCAGGTCGTCGCCGTCGCTCCACACGATGAAGTCGAACAGGCATTTGCCCTGCGGAGTCAGCAATCCCGCCCAGACCGGAAGCCCGTGGGTCACGTCGCTGGTGACGAGACCCTGGACGAATCCGCGCACGTCCTCGCCCGAGAGGCGAATGACGGCACGGTCCGTAAGGGTGGTCGCGGCCATGGCTCTCAGTTAGGGAGCGCACCGTGGCTTCGCAAACGCTGACCATCAGACGGCCCGACGACTGGCACGTGCACCTTCGCGACGGCGAGATGCTCAAGCTCGTCGCGCCCTACACGGCACGGCAGTTCGCGCGTGCGATCGTGATGCCCAACCTCGTTCCGCCAATCACGAACGTCGAGGCTGCGACCGCCTATCGGGAGCGGATCATTGCCGCCACCGAACCCGGCTTTACGCCACTGATGACCTGCTACCTAACGGACGACATCAGCCCCGATGAGGTCGCGCGCGGCTATGAGGAAGGCGTGTGGATCGCTGCCAAGCTTTATCCGGCAGGAGCGACGACCAACAGCGCGAGCGGCGTCACCAACATCCGCAACATCTATCCGGTGCTGGAGCGGATGGAGCAGATCGGGATGGTGCTCTGCGTCCACGGCGAAGTTACCGATCCGGACGTGGACGTGTTCGACCGAGAGGCCGTGTTCATCGACCGCGTCCTCGAACCCGTCACGCGCGACTTCCCGCAGCTGAAGATCGTGTTCGAGCACATTACGACAGCCGAAGCGGCGCAGTTCGTCCGAAGCGCCGGCGACAACGTGGGCGCGACGGTCACTCCGCAGCATCTGACCATCAATCGCAACGCCATCTTCGCGGGTGGTCTTCGCCCGCATGCTTATTGTCTGCCGGTTGCGAAACGCGAGAAGCACCGGCTCGCGGTCCGCGAGGCGGCGACATCCGGCTCTGCCAAGTTCTTTCTGGGAACGGACAGCGCCCCCCACGCCCGTCACGCCAAGGAATCGTCATGCGGCTGCGCGGGCATCTTCAACGCGCCGTTCGCGCTGGAGAGCTACGTCAGTGTGTTTGATAAGGACGGTGCGCTCGACAGGTTCGAAGCGTTCGCTTCGTTGAATGGCCCGCGTTTCTACGGCCTGCCGGTCAACGACGAGACGGTCACCCTAGAGCGGATCGAAGTCGCCGTTCCAGACGAGATCGCAGGGTTCGTCCCGTTTCACGCCGGCGAGCGGTTGCACTGGAAGTTCGTCGACTGATCAGCCGCCGCCGCGGCCGCTTGTCCCGATCACGGAGTTGTAATGCTCTTCCAGCCGCTCGTAGCATTCGCATGAGCGCCGCTTGAGCCCTGCGCGATCGAGAATGCGCACGATCCCCCGGCTTGTGGATATCAGTCCTTCGCTCGAGAACTCCTGGATGACGGCGTTGACCGTGGTTCGTTGCACCCCGAGCAGGCCGGCAAGCGCCTCCTGCGTCAGCTCGATCCGGTCACCGGCGCGGCCCTGGACGTGGAGCAGCCATCGCGCCGCGCGCTCGGTGATCGAATGGAATGCGTTGCACGCGACGGACTGCATCACCGTCGAGAGCAGGTAATCCGAGTAACGGCAGAAGAGATTGGCGATGAAGGGGGAGCGGCTTTTGGCGTCCTCGAGCGCCTCCATGGGGATCCTGTAGGCGGGACCGCTAACCAGCACCTCGGCACACGAGAAGGCCGGCGCATGACCGCAGCTGACGATCCCCCCGACTGCGCCCCTGCTCCCAATCGAGGCCACCTCGATCGACCGACCGCCGCTCAATTCAACGACCATCGTGACCATCGTCTGCTGCAATGGGAAGAGGCTCGAGCGCACCTGCTCGCCCCGGCTGAGCACGACATCACGGCCGCCGAGTTCAACCACGGTGCCATAAGGTTCGATGAGGGCACGCGCTTCGGGAGAGAAAGTGGAGAGCAGCCGATTTCCGGCAAATGCCTCGTCAGCCTGTGTAAGTTCGTCCGTAGTTACCTGTGCCACGTGCGGTTTCCCTCAACAGCCCGCACTGGATACTCATTACGACAGCGGGCCAATTGCTGGGATAATGCCCGGAGCGGAAAGTTGCTCCATCAGCCGTAGATGGCGTCGACGGTCCTGCGGCTTCCGACCAGAAGGCAATCGGCGACGAGGCGAAGCGGCGCCACGTCGACGAGGCTCTTTCGCTCGTCGATGAGGTCAACGAACGCGCGATATATGTCCGGATATTCGCCGAACCCGCTGTCGGCGCTCGCCTCCCCGTTGAGGACGAGCCGCGCCCCGCCGTCTTCAAGGCGCAACTGGGCGCCGTCCGAAGTTTCGATGCTGATCGTCCACTCCTCGCCTTCGGTCCGGCGCCAGTCGAGGCTTCCGGTCAGCGGCCCGTCCGCCTGCGGACTGGCGAAGATGATGTCCGCTGCAATCGGCGTCTGCGAATTTTTGGGAAAGCTGAGCTCCGCCGACTGCACGAACAGCGCGCCCGGAAAGATTTTCGTCGCGATCGAGAAGGCGTTGATGCCCGGGTCGAACACACCGAAGCCGCCAGCCTCCCAGATCCACTTTTGCCCCGGATGCCATTTGTGGACGTCCTCGTGCCAGTGGATCGTCATCTTCGCGATGCGCTTGCCGGCAAGCGCCTGCGCTGCGGTCTCGACGGTCGAATGGTGCTGGGCGTGCCAGGTCGTGAACAGGCTGACCTGCTGCGCCTCGGCGAGGCAGGCGAGGTCCGCTATCTCGGCCAAGCCGGTCGTCGGCGGCTTCTCCAGCAGGCAGTGAAGTCCGGCGAGCATGCACTCTCGCGCGATGTCGTAGCGCGGCCCG
>DASUCP010000067.1:0-2295 GCA_036275975.1 Sphingomicrobium sp. | reverse complement strand
CACGACCTCACCAAGGCCGACGTCGACGCGTGGCTCGACGGCTACATGCCCTACGCGCTTAAGGCCGGCGATATTCCCGGTGCGGTCGTCGTTGTCGTCAAGGATGGCCAGCCACTCACCATGCGCGGGTTCGGCTATTCGGACCTGAAGACTCAGAAGCCCGTCGATCCGGAGCTGACGCTGTTCCGCCCCGGCTCGGTCTCCAAGCTGTTCACCTGGACCGCGGTCATGCAGCTGGTGCAGCAGGGCAAGCTGAACCTCGACGCGGACGTCAACACCTACCTCGACTTCAAGATTCCGCCGCGCAACGGAAAGCCGATCACGCTGCGCAACCTGATGACTCACACGCCGGGGTTCGCGGAAACGGCGAAATATCTCATCGAGTTCGGCGACAAGCATCCTAAGCCACTCGGAAAGATTCTCGCGCGCTGGGTTCCAGACCGCATCTACGATCCGGGCACGATGCCGGCTTATTCGAACTACGGCGCGTCGATCGCGGGCTACATCGTCGAGCGGGTCTCGGGCGAGCCGTTCGACCAGTACATTCAGCGGCACATCTTCGCACCGGCGGGCATGGCGCATTCGACCTTCGACCAGCCGCTTCCCGCGAACCTGCGTCCGCTGATGTCGAAAGGCTACAAGCCCGGCTCAGACGAGGCGCAGCCCTACGAGGTGATCGGCATGGCGCCTGCGGGTGCTCTCGCTTCGAGCGGTGCCGACATGGGCCGCTTCATGATCGCCCATCTCAACCATACGCTGATCAATCCGCAGACCGCGCAGCTCATGTACTCGGCGGCCAACAAGCCCTTCCCGGACCTACCGGCAATGGCGCTCGGCTTCTATCACGAGGACCGCAATGGCCTTCGGATCGTCGGTCACGGCGGCGACACCGTGTGGTTCCACTCCGACCTGCACCTGTTTCTCGACAAGAATGTCGGCCTATACATCTCGATGAACAGCATCGGGAAGAACGGCGCGGCGCACACGCTGCGGGAGGAGTTCCTGCAGGAGTTCGCCGACCGCTACTTCCCTGCCCCGCCGCAAAGCCTGCCGACCGCAAGCACCGCCAAGGCGCACGGCGGGGCGATGTCCGGTCATTACGTCAGCAGCCGTGCGGGTGGGTTCAACTTCCTTCGCCTCGCAGCGCTGCTCGGCGAAACCAAAGTTGGCGTCGACAAGGACGGCATCCTCGTTGCCTCCTCGATCACTGACCCGTCCGGCAATCCGCGCAAGTGGCGCGAGGTGAAGCCGTGGCTGTGGCAGGAAGTGAACGGCGCCGATTACCTCGAGGCGATCCCGAACGGGAACGGTGGGATCAAGATGTTCTCGATCACGCCGTACGCGCCGATCATCGAGTTCCTGCCCGCGCCGGCTTCGCTCAATGCCGGGTGGATCTTCCCGGTCGCCGGCCTCGCATTGATGATCATCGTGATCGCGGCGCTCGGCTGGCCGATCGTCGCTCTCGTACGACGGCGGTACAAATATCAGTCGAACGTCACCGGACGTCCGCTGTTGCTGCATCGTGTAACGAGGGCAACGGCATGGCTCTTCATCGTCCTGGTGATCGGCTGGGTCATCGCGCTTCAGGCTGTCGACAATGACCTCTCGGCGTTGAACGGCGGACTGGATATGCCAATACGCCTGCTTCAGCTGGTGCTGATCCTGGCCATCGTGGGCACGCTTGCGGCGATCTGGAATGCCTGGGTCGTCACCACCGCGCCCGGCCGGCACAAGATCGCCACCATCTGGTCGATCCTCATCGCCCTCGCGGCGGCGTTCCTCGTATGGCTGTGCCTGGATCTTGGGCTGCTGACCGCGTCGCTCAATTACTGACGCGATGGCGACGGCCGCAACCAGCTCGGACGCGGTCAGGCCGGGAAGAACCCTGTTCGGACATCCGCCCGGCCTGACCGTCCTGTTCGCCACGCAGATGTGGGCCGAATTCTCCTTCTTCGGCCTCCAGGCGCTACTGGTTTACTACATGACCAAGCAGCTTGGCTTTCCGCAGGCGAAGTCGTCGCTGATCTACGGGGCTTACGGCGCGGCGGCCTTCTTCAGCCCCTTCTTCGGCGGCCTGATCGCCGATCGCTGGCTCGGGCGCACCAAGAGCGTCATCGCCGGAGGCACGATGATGGCGCTGGGCCATTTCGCGATGGCCTTCCCGGCTCTGCTCTTCCCCGCCCTTGCGCTTGTCGCGCTTGGCAACGGGCTCTTCATCCCGCCGCTCGCCGTGCAGGTCGGAAGCCTCTACCGCGACGACGACCCTCGCAAGTCTTACGCCTACAGCGCTTATTA
>DASUCP010000066.1:0-5366 GCA_036275975.1 Sphingomicrobium sp. | reverse complement strand
GCAACGCCGATCCCCCGCACGCTGCAGATGGCGATGAGCGGGCTTCGCGAGCTCTCGGTGATCCAGACGCCGCCCGTCGATCGCCTCGCCGTGCGGACATACGTCACCCCGTTCGACGGAGTCGTCCTTCGCGAGGCGCTTCTTCGCGAGCATTTCCGCGGCGGCCAGAGCTTCTTCGTCGTCCCCCGCGTAGCTGACCTTCCCGACATTGAAGAATGGCTGCGCACGCAGGTGCCGGAGGTAAAGTTCATTACCGCTCATGGGCAGTTGAGCGCGACCGAGGTCGAGGAACGGATGAGCGCTTTCTACGACCGCAAGTACGACCTGCTCCTCTCGACGACGATCGTCGAGAGCGGGCTCGACATTCCGAGTGCGAACACGCTGGTGGTCTATCGCTCCGATCGGTTCGGCCTCGCCCAGCTCTACCAGCTGCGCGGGCGCGTTGGACGGTCGAAGGCCCGCGCGTACGCCTATCTCACCATGCCCGCGACCCGCACGATCACGGAAGCGGCCCAGAAGCGACTTCAGGTCCTGTCCGAGCTCGACAATCTGGGCGCCGGCTTCCAGCTCGCGAGCCACGACCTGGATATTCGCGGCGCGGGCAACCTGCTAGGCGACGAGCAGTCGGGACACATCAAAGAGGTCGGGTTCGAGCTCTACCAGTCGATGCTGGAGGACGCGATCGTCGAGCTGAAAGCCGGCGGCTTCTCACCCAAGGAAGAATTCTCGCCGCAAATCAGCGTGGATGCTCCGATCATGATACCGGAGCACTACGTCCCCGACCTTGACCTGCGCATGGGTCTCTACCGCCGTCTGGGCGAGCTCGAGGACCGGCCGGCGATCGATGCGTTCGCCGCGGAAATGATAGACCGTTTCGGCGCGCTTCCCGAAGAGACCGGCAACCTCATGAAGATCGTCCAGGTAAAGCTCAATTGCCGCGACGCTGCGATTTCGAAGCTCGACATCGGGCCGCGCGGCGCGGTGGTTACGTTCGTGCCCAGCGGATTCCCGGACCTGCCGGCGTTGCTCGGCTATATCGATCGTCTCAAAGGCGCAGCGAAACTGAGGCCGGACAGCAAGATGACGATCGCGCGCAACTGGCCAACGCCCGAAGCACGACTGAATGGGGCTTTGCAGCTGTCGCGCGGTCTCGCTCGTGTCGCCGCTGCCCGCGTGTCCTCGAAAGAGCTCGAGCCCGCCTAAGCGACCGCAAGATGCGCGGCGGCGACGAACCGCGTCAGCTCTTCGTGACTGAGCGGTCGTGATCCGAAGAAGCCTTGGTAAAAGTCGCATCCCCAGTCAGCAATCAATGCCAATTGCTCTGTCGTCTCAACGCCTTCCGCAACGACTTTGAGATCCAACTCTCGCGCAAGGCGAACCATGGCTTCGACGACGATCCGGTCGCGCGCGCCTTCCACAATGCCGGCGATCAGGCCCTTGTCGATCTTGAGCGTGTCCAGCGGCAGCGACGTCAAATATGCCAGGCTCGCATAGCCGGTTCCGAAATCGTCGACAGCGACACTGACCCCCGCCTCACGCAGGCGGCTCAGGCGCGACGCGACCAGCTGCTGATCTTCGAGCAGCGCGCTCTCGGTGATCTCGACGGTCACTCGCTCCGGATCGATGCCTGCGACGGAGATTTCATCGAGCAGCCATCGTTCGAAGCCGCTCCGGCAGATGTCGGCCGGCAGTAGGTTGATCGACAGTTTCAATTCCTTGAGCGGCCCTTCCCACGCCGCCGCGCAACGAAGCGCCTTGCGCTGGATCAGACGGGACAATCGTTCGCTTAGTGCAGCCGCTCCCGCTCTCGCGAACAAGGCATCGGCGCTTGCCGCGACAGGCGACCGGGCGAGCGCCTCAGCGCCGACAACACGACCGCTGCGCGCGTCGATCTGAGGCTGAAAGAGGACTTCCACCTGTTCGTGCGCGATCACGCCCTCAAGGACTAGGTCGCGCACGGGAACGGCGGGGACCGGCGTCCCCGTGTCGGATCCCCGCCTCCCCCATTTCGAGATGCTGTCCCACCTCAGCATGTCAGGGGCGCTAACGCGTCGGCGCCAGGGCGGGAACCGGCTCCCGAGAGCGCGGCCCGAAACGGGACAGTGACCTTCAGGCCTTCTCGCCTTATCTTCGAGCGCATGACGGCCCACGCGAGGAGGAGCTTTTGACCGCCGATGCGCCCCACGCCCGCGGCGCGGTGACGGACCTGTCGAGCCTCGGCATCGGCCTGCTCGCTTCCAATCGCGAGGTTGCCAAGGCCGCCGAGACCCTCCTCACCAAACGCTACCGGTTTGCGCCGCATGAGAAAGCCAAGACGCTGGTTGCGCTCGGCGGCGACGGGTTCATGCTCCACACGCTCCACCGGATGCTTCAAGGCGAATGCCCGCACTTGCCGGTGTTCGGCATGAACCGGGGGACGGTCGGCTTCCTGATGAACGACTGGCGGATCGATCGCCTCGCCGAGCGGATAGCCGCCGCCAAGGCCATTCGGGTGGCGCCGCTGGAGATGCGAGCTACCACTGTCGGCGGCGAAACCTTCACCCATGCGGCGATCAACGAGGTCTCGCTACTCCGCGAAACTCGCCAGACCGCCAAGATCGAAATTTCGGTGGATGGACGTGTGGCTTTGCCGGAGCTTGCCTGCGACGGCGTCCTGGTCGCAACGCCCGCCGGCTCCACTGCGTACAATCTGTCAGCGCACGGGCCGATCCTGCCCCTTCAGGCAAGAATGCTGGCGCTGACGCCGATCAGCCCCTTTCGTCCCCGGCGCTGGTCTGGGGCGATCCTGCCTGATGATACCGCCGTCTGTTTCCGCATACTGGAGGCTGAGAACCGCCCAGTGTCGGCGGTCGCGGACCAGATCGAGGTACGCGATGTCGCGCGAGTGGAAGTCCGCCTCGATCGCGAGAAGTCGTTGACGCTCCTGTTCGACCCGGAACACGCGCTCGACGAGCGCATCGCCATGGAGCAATTTGCCACGTAAACACTTGCCATTAAGGAAGGTCCCGCTATCTAGCCGCGACACCCGCAAGACGGCGTTCCCCGGTAGCTCAGCGGTAGAGCATCCGACTGTTAATCGGACGGCCGCCTGTTCGAATCAGGCCCGGGGAGCCATCTTCACCTCTCCTCAGGAACCCTTTAGCAGCCGTGCCATCCTATTGGCGCGGGTTGTGAAAGAGGGGCTCGGCATATGGGTGAAACTGCAAGCGCGACAGGTCCGGACTTTTCCCAAGGCATTCCCCTAGCGGAAATCCCTGCTGAAGGGACGATTGCCGGTCGTGTCGGCGAGGATGCCGTGCTGCTCTCGCGGCTCGGCGGCGAACTGTACGCAATCGGCGGCACTTGCACCCATTACGGCGGAGCGCTCGGCGACGGCCTCACAGACGGCTCGAGCGTCCGCTGCCCGCTTCACCATGCCTGTTTCGATTTGAGGACGGGCCAGGCGCTCCGAACTCCCGCGCTCGACCCTGTGGATCGATGGCTGGTCGAAGTTGAGGGCGACCGCGCCTTCGTCCGCCGCAAGATCGAGGACCTCTCGAAGAGCCCTCAGATAACGATCGACTTCCAGCGGATCGTGATCGTCGGCGGCGGCGCGGCGGGCCTCGCCTGTGCGCACGAGCTTCGCCAACTCGGCTATGGCGGCGCCATCACTATCCTCAGCGCCGACGCCGACCCCCCATGTGACCGGCCCAATCTGTCGAAGGACTATCTCGCTGGCGGCATGCCCGAGGACTGGCTCTGGCTCCGCGGAAGCGATTGGTATTCCGACAATCGCGTTGATTTGCAGCTGTCCGCTGAGGTCGCGGGCATCGATCCGTCGGCGCGGGTGGTCCGATGCACATCCGGCGCCGAATTCTCCTACGATCGGCTGCTCCTCGCGACGGGATCGGAACCAAATCGGTTGAGGGAGCCCGGGTTCGATCACGAGAGGGTGTTCACGCTTCGCACCGTCGCTGACGCGCGCAGGATCGCCGACAAGGCTCTGTCCGGAGCGCGCGCTGTCATCGTCGGCGCAAGCTTCATCGCCCTCGAAGCCGCAGCTGCGCTGCGCAAGCGCAACCTCGAGGTCGATCTGGTATCCGTCGAGGAAGTCCCTCTCGAGCGGGTGTTCGGTAAGGAGCTAGGCAAGAACATTCAGGACCTGCACGAGCGCAACGGCGTCCGCTTCCATCTGAGCTCGGTCATTTCCGAGTTCGACGGGCGGCGGCTGATCACCGCTGACGGCACCACCATCGACGCGGACTTTGTATTGCTGGGAATCGGCGTTCGCCCCCGCACTGCAGTCGCCCAAGCCGCCGGAGCGAAGGTCGATAATGGCGTTCAGGTGGATTGTTTCCTGGAAACGAGCGTCCCGGGAATATTCGCCGCGGGGGACATCGCATCCTACCCAGATCCTTTGAGCGGTGAGCGCGTCAGGATCGAGCACTGGGTGACCGCTGAGCGCCAAGGCCAGGCCGCAGCAGCAAATATGCTCGGCGGGAAGAGGCGATTCGACGCGGTTCCCTTCTTCTGGACCGAGCAGTTCGGCGTGACGATCCGCTATGTCGGCCGCGCGTCCGGCTGGGATGCCGTGACCTGCGAAGGCGACTTCAAGAGCGGCTCGTTCGTCGCCCGCTATTTCGCCGACGGAAAACATTGCGCGACGGCGACGGTTGGCCGCGACACCGCGAACCTGGAAGACGAATTGATGCTCGAGCATCGCGCTCAAGCCTGCGAGGCTGAGGCCGACTATTGCCTGAAATGAACGAAGCGGCCGGACTGCGTGCAGACCCGGCCGCTCCGGCGAGGCGTGTTCATGCCCTCGCAACAAAGGCCACCCCGCAAGTCTATCAACTCGATTTCAGGCGCCTCGCTCCAGAGGGAGTTTGCGGCTGTTTCAGGCTGGGACGGTCAGGCGTCGATCGAAGCCATCAGCGAGGCGTTGCCCCCCGCGGCGGTCGTATCGATGCAGGTGACCCGCTCGGTCGCGAAACGAGCAACGTAATGAGGTCCGCCCGCTTTGGGCCCGGTGCCGGAGAGGCCCTCACCACCGAACGGCTGGCTTTCGACCACGGCGCCGATCTGGTTCCGGTTGACATAGAAATTGCCAACACGGGCGTGCTCCTCGACATAATCGCGGACCGTGTCGATCCGGCTCTGTAGCCCGAGTGTCAAGCCGTAGCCCGTCGTATTGATCGCCTCCACGACCTTGTCGAGCTCGTCGCCCTTGAAACGGATAACGTGCAGGATCGCACCGAAATTCTCACGATCCAATTGGCTTAGCGATTGGATTTCATAAAAGGCGGGAGGAACGAAGCAGCCATCCTTCGCCTCCTTTGGAGGCTTCAGCCGGCAAATCCTCTTTGCATTCTTGTCGAGCCACTTGA
>DASUCP010000065.1:0-8091 GCA_036275975.1 Sphingomicrobium sp. | reverse complement strand
AGATTCCCACGCGTTACGCACCCGTGCGCCACTAGACCCGAAGGTCTCGTTCGACTTGCATGTGTTAGGCATGCCGCCAGCGTTCGTTCTGAGCCAGAATCAAACTCTCAAGTTGATGTACGATCGAACCCCCGCTGGAATGAGCGAGAGCAAGACCGGCATCTCCGGGAGCCGTTCCTGCACAAATATACAAACTGGTGTGTTTGCGTATCAGGACATCTGGCCGTTTCCATCGGAGCAAGCTCCGGCGGAGCGACCATTAAGGAACGGCTTGAATTTGACCGATCGTCCGATACCCAGAGGTTATCGGTGACCGGGCCGCCGCCCACATGTCCCTTCATCTAAACCAACAATGTCAAAGAGCCGACGCGCATTCTCCCCCGGTTCGATTGTTCCGGGCATCGGTTATGCCGACTAGAGAAGGCGCGAAACGAACGCGAGACCTCGTAACGAGGCCGCGTCCGCTTGCTGGAGGCGCATATATGTGTGGCTTCCGAATGCGTCAACCGGGTTTTTGCAATTGTGTTGCAGTTTGCCGACTGAGGCGCTCCGACTAGCCTTTCGGCCGCCGTCGCTAGAAAGCTAGATAGTGCGACGTCGGCTCGATTCAAGAGCTAAGATACTGACAAACAATACGAATTTGAGAGTCCAGTCAGGCGCTCTGTATGTAGGTGCGCATCGCGTCGGCCTCTGCCTCGATCCGCTCCATTCGATACTTCACGAGGTCGCCGATCGAAACGATGCCGCGAATCTCTCCGCTCTCCACGACCGGCAGATGCCGGATTCGCCGCTCGGTGATGAGGGCCAGCGCATCGAGCACGTCTGTCTGGAAATCGACGGTGATCGCCGGCGAACTCATCACCCGGCCGACCTCCCAGTCGAGCGCGTCGCGGCCGTGCTCGCGCAAACAGTAAATGACGTCGCGCTCCGAGACGATGCCGACGATCCGTCCATCCTCGATCACCGGCAGCGCGCCGATGCGTTTCTCGCCAAGCCTCCGGACGGCGTCGAATAACGACGTATCGGCGGAAACGGTTTCGACCTGGTTTCCCTTGCCCTGAAGCACTGCTGCGATGGTCATGGCTCGCTTTCCAAAGACTCGCCTTCCCGCTGACTTGATAGTCCCACTTCCCGCGACCAAAGGGAAGCCGTGCCCGTCCACGATCCGCTCCCAAGCCCAAGCCAATCGATGAAAGGACGCTTCTGGCGGATCTTCCGGCTGCTGGTCCTACTGTCGATCGTCATCGCCGCAATCGCAGTGGCCTTGGTCAGCGCGGGCGATCCGACCTTCCACATCAACATGCTGATCGCGACTGCGCTCGGCGTCGGCTTGACGGGGCTTCTCGGCACAAGTCTGATGACATTGGTCTTCCTCAGCGCGCAAAGCGGGCATGACGAAGAAGCCGCAGCGAAACCTCACCAGGAGAATGAATGACCGACCTCGAGCGAACGCCGATCCTGCGCGTCATGCCGGGCCCGTCCGACATCAACGCCAACGGCCATATCTTCGGCGGCTGGGTTCTAAGCCAGATGGACATCGCGGCCGGCATTGTGGCCTCGCGACGCGCGCGCGGGCCGGTCGCAACCGTCGCGATCGAGGCAATGAAGTTCATCGCGCCCATTCACCTGCGCGACCTGATCAGCGTTTATGCGGAGGTCGAGCGCGTCGGGCGCACGTCGATGGGTGTGAGGATAGAAGTCGTCGCGCACCGCGACCTCGGAGCGACCGAGGTCAAGGTCACCGAAGGCCTGTTCACCTTCGTTGCGCTCGATGAAGACAACCGGCCGCGGCCAGTCGGAGATTAAGCCGCCGGAGCGACGTCCTCGTCGGTCTCGGGAGGGCGCGGAGTACGTGAGCGGCGGCGCGGGCGTGGCGCCTCTTCCTCGCTCGCCGCAACGTCGTCAGCGCCAATCGCCGGCGGGAGGACATCAAGCGGAAGGCTGTCGTCGCGGCCGTTCATCCGCTCGCGGCGCTCGGGCTGCTCGTCGCCTTCATTGGCGGCACGCTCGTCGCGGTTGAAGCGGCGCGGCTCGCGGTCGCGGCGCTGAGGACGCTGGCCCCGGTCCTGCCGATCCTCGCGGTCACCACGGTCAGAGCGCTCGTCGGAAGCCTGCTCTTCGCCGGCCTCGACCATCTCCTCGTCGCTCTCATTCTCGTCGGAATCGTCGTCGCGGTGGCGCCGCTGATCTTCAAAGCGGGCGCGGCTTTCGCTCAGCACTCGGAAATAGTGATCGGCGTACTGCAGATAATATTCAGTCTGCACGCGGTCGCCGGAGAGCTGCGCATCGCGCGCCATGCTCTTGTATTTCTCGAGCAACTGGGCGGCGTTGCCGCGCTGGCGATTGTCTTGCCGGTTGCCCGGCTGTCCACCGAGGTTCTGGCCCCGCTGGCCCCCACGGCCGCGCCGGCGGCCGCCCTGACGATTGTTGATCAAATCTGCACTTCCCTAACTAAGAAGAAGCTAGCCCCTTTGGCCTTCGGATCAGGCGGCCGCACGTCTAGCGCGGCTCTGACCCTCTCGTTCCGGTCTGCGCATCAAAGCGCTGAAATGAACGGCCGATTGCGTCGGGGGTGGAGCGGGCTGCGCCTGGCTTTTTCCAAGAGAGCGGACCCGGTCCTGAGACTTGATGTAGTGTGCGTGGCCGGGAATGCCAAGCGATTTTCACTTAAACCCAGGTTAAGAGAACGGCGCGGGGTCGATCAGCGAAGTCGTTGGCGACGGTCGCGGTTAGACCATCGCGGGCGAGCAGCTTTGTGACCGCCTTCGCCTGATCCTCGCCGATTTCGACAGCTGCGAGGCCGCCATCGTTGAGCAGTCGCGGGAGTTGGGGTGCGAGCGCGCGATAGGCGTCCAGTCCTTCCTTGCCAGCGAACAACGCCTCGTCTGGCTCGAATTCCCGGACGCCGGCACCGAGCTCGGCATCCTCGCGCACATAGGGAGGATTGCACAGGACTAGATCGAACCTGTCCATCACGCCCGCGGCCCAGTTGCCCTGCATCAGCTTCGCGCGACCCTCGAACCCGAGCCGGCGCGCATTCGCGGCGGCATAGGACAAGGCCTGGCGCGAGCTGTCGACCCCGAGGCCAGTCGCGTCGGGCCAGATGTCGAGCGCGGCAAGCAGCAGCGTTCCGGGCCCCGTGCCGAGGTCGAGAATGCGCTTCGGTCCGTCTGTCCCTTCGAAATGCTCGATCGCGGAAGCAATCAGGACTTCGGAATCGGGCCGAGGCACGAGCACGCCCGGACCGACATGCAGCTCGATGTTCCAGAAAGCGCGCCGGCCTGTGATGTAGGCGACAGGCTCGCCCGATTTCCGCCGCTCCAGCATGGCCCAGAAGCGGTCGGGCACCTTGCGGTCGGGGGGAGCGAGGATCAGCCGGTCGCGATCAATGTGCAGCGCCTCGGCCATCAGCAGCTCGGCATCGAGCCGCGACGTGTCGCTACTTTGTTCGAGCTGGCGCGTGGCATCGGCCAGCGCGCGGGCAATGGGCTTCACGCCTCTTCCAACCCTGCGAGCCGTTCGGCTTCGTCCTCGGCGACGAGCGCATCAATAATCTCGGTTAAGCCCGGGCCCTCGAGCACCTCGTCGAGCTTGTGAAGCGTGAGATTGATGCGATGATCGGTGACCCGCCCTTGCGGGAAATTGTAGGTGCGGATGCGCTCGGAGCGGTCCCCGGAGCCGACCATCGATTTGCGCGCGCCCGCGCGCTCGCTCGCAAGCCGCTCGCGTTCCATTTCGAACAGCCGCGTGCGCAGCACCTTCAGCGCCTTTGCCTTGTTCTTATGCTGCGACTTCTCGTCCTGCTGGATGACGACCAGGCCGGTCGGAAGGTGCGTAATCCTGACCGCGCTGTCGGTGGTATTCACCGACTGCCCGCCCGGTCCTGACGAACGATACACGTCGATGCGCAAGTCCTTGTCGTCGATCTGGACGTCAACGTCCTCGGCCTCGGGAAGCACCGCCACGGTGGCGGCCGAAGTGTGAATGCGGCCGCCGCTTTCGGTCACCGGCACGCGCTGAACGCGATGGACGCCGCTTTCGAACTTGAGCCTGGCGAACACACCTCGACCGGTAATCGACGCGATCGCTTCCTTGTAGCCGCCGACCTCCGACGAGGAAGCGGAGATGAGCTCGAACCGCCAGCCCTGCTCCTCAGCGAAGCGGTGATACATGCGCAGGAGATCGCCGGCGAACAAAGCCGCTTCGTCCCCGCCGGTCCCGGCGCGCACCTCGAGCATGGCCGCGCGCTCGTCGGCGGCGTCGCGCGGAAGAAGCTGGATCGCGAGCGCTCGCTCCGCCTGCGGCAACTTGTGGCGAATTTCCTCGGCTTCCGTCGCCGCCATTTCCTTGAGCTCGGGCTCGGCCGTCGGGTCCGCGACCATCCCGTTCAGGACCTCGAGCTCGGCTCGAAGGCGGCGGACCTCGCGAGCCGCGGCAGCGACCGGTTCGATCGCCGCATAGTCCTTCGACAGCTTTACGAACTCGTCCGGCGAAAGATCGCCGCGCGCCATCGCCTCCGCAAGCTCGTGCCGTCGCGCTTCGATCGACGCGATCCGTTCGGACGAGATTTGGGTCATCGCGCGATGGCGTCCGCAATGAGATCCAGCGACACCGAGCGCTGCTCTCCCGTCGTTAGATCCTTGAGCTGCGCTTCGCCGCGATCGAGCTCGTCATCGCCGATGATGAGCGCGTAGGCGGCGCCCGCGTCGTTTGCGCGGCTCAGCCGCTTCTTCATGCTGCCGCGATAACCCATGTCGGCTGCGACGCCCTCGCGGCGCAAACCAGCGAGCACTCGTCCCGCTTCGGCCTCCGCGCGTTGGCCGAGCGGTACGATGACCACGCTTGGACGGTCCCGCTGCGGTGCGTCGATCATCATTGCGAGCCGTTCGATTCCAGCCGCCCAGCCCACGGCCGGCGTGTGCGGACCGCCGAGCGCCTCGACCAGTCCGTCGTAGCGCCCGCCCGCGATCAAAGTGCCCTGCGCGCCAAGCCGATCTGTGACGAACTCGAACGCGGTGTGGCGGTAATAATCGAGACCGCGGACCAGCCGCGCATTGCGCTTCCACGGAACGCCCGCCGCGTCGATGCCCGCAGTCACCGCCCCGAAAAAGTCCGAGGCCTCGTCAGTCAAATGCTCATCCACGCTCGGCGCACCCGCGCAGATGTCGCGATCCTTCGGGTCCTTGCTGTCGAGGATGCGCAGCGGGTTGCGCTGCAGCCGCGCCCGGCTGTCCTCGGACAGGTTCGCTTTGTGCCCTTCGAAATAGTCGACGAGCGACGTGCGCCATGCCTCGCGCGTGTCCGGATCGCCGAGCGTGTTGAGCTCGAGCGTGACCCCGTCCGCGATGCCGAGCTCGGTCAGCAGTTGATAGCCAAGGCTCAGCAGCTCGACGTCCGCCTGCGGCTCGGCGGCGCCGATGATCTCCGCATCAAGCTGGTGGAATTCGCGGAAGCGACCCTTTTGCGGCCTTTCGTAACGGAACGCCGATCCATGCGTCGCCAGCTTCAGCGGCGCGAACTGCTGCCAGCCTTCGCTCAAATAAGCGCGGCAGATTCCGGCGGTGAACTCCGGCCGCAGCGTGATCGACTCCCCGCCGCGGTCTTCGAAGGAATACATTTCCTTCGACACCACATCCGTCGTCTCGCCGATGCTTCGCGCGAAGACCTGGGTCTGCTCGATCGTGGGCACCTCGACGCGACGAAACCCGTACAGGCGGCGCACGCGATCGAACGCCGCGACCACCGCTGAGAGGCGGTCGGCATCTTCTCCAAGCAGGCTTTGCGTGCCCCTAACGGGCTGAACCGGCGTCATTGGCCGCGCTTAAGCACAAAAATGCGCAATGCGGAATCAGCGCGTCTGCGATTGCTGATCGCGCTGGAAGTCCCGGCGCATTGTCGCGAATGACGGCAGAAACAGCTTCCTGAAGCTGATCATGATCGTCCGGCCGAGCGGGTCGAGCAGGTCCGGCTGATAATTGATCGGCACGTTGCCGAACGCGTCGTGGACCTTCGGCCGGCTGTCGAATACGTTGTTCACTTCGAACCGCACCTGCGTTCCGCGCATCCATGGATGTTTCACCGCGACTTCCGGAATGTCGCCCGGGTTGGCGAACAGCCGCAGGTCGAAGGTGGCGAGCGGCGAGAAATGCAGGTTGTCGCCGGTCAGCGTGTTCACGTGGGTCGCGCTGCGCCAATCGGCTCCGATCCGCGCACCGAGGCCGTTGTTGAAATAGCCAGCCTGCGCCTCGACCGAGTGCCGCGGAGTGCCGCCGCTCTGCCCGGCCGCATCGCCGTGCAGGTAATCGACGTCGGGGAAGCCTGGCGCGACGGTCACCTTGTCTACGAAGGTGATGGTGTCGGTCAGCGAAAATTGGATTCGTCCGCGATTGCCACCGCCGAAGAATCCGCCTCCACCTCCGCCGCGGCGGCCTCCGAAACCGCGTCCGCCAAAGCCGCCGCCGCGGCCTTCGCTTTCAGCCGGAGGCGGCCCGGGCGGCGGAGCGGCGTTCGACGGCGTCCCTCCATTCTGTTCCGGCGGTTGAGAAGTCGGGTTTTGCCCGCGGCTCGTACCCTGCGAATTCTGGGCCTGCCGTTGGTCACCGGTCGGGGCGCCGCCGCGAGCGGCGCGGAATTGCGCGCGAATCTGGTCGATCACCGACTGCGACGGCCGCCGCGATTTCAGCGGATGCGAGAAATCGAAGCCGATCCTCAGCGTATCCTTGCGCGAGCTGTCGAAGTTCAGGGGTCGCAAGTCGACGCTGACCAAGTCGCCGTTCGCATCGCGCACAAACCGATCGGGGAAGGCGGCCTCGATTGTCGGAGTCACCGTCACAGTTGAGATCGGCCGCTCGATCCGCTGATGGACGTAATCCGCGCGGAGCCGAAGGTCGGTGTTCTTGATCGGCTGCCAATACCCGCCGAACTTCAGCACCGTCCGGGTATCCGACAGCAGGTTGGGATTGCCGCCAGTGATCGCCGTCACCAGCACCGTCTGCCCCGTCGTGAAGTCGAAAATTCGGGTGTCGGGGGTGGTCAGCACCGGATCACCGAGCTGGTTGATGGTCGGAGGGCCTTCCTCCCGTGTCCAGCTGGTTAGGAAATTGAGGCGATCGACTGGCGACCAATTCGCGCCGGCTCCGAACTTCGTGAGCGTTCCGAAATCGGAAAGATGATTCACCTCGGCATTGCCATTCAACGTCAGGTTGCCGAGCGCGCTGAAATCCTTGCCGCGGCGCGAGATCGGCAGATCGACGTTGATCGCCCCGTTTTCCTGAGTCCGCCCGAGCGAATTCGAGGTTGAAAGGGCAGCGACGCGGCTGTGACTATCGAGCTGCGTGGTGTTGAGACCGACGCGCAACGTCGTGCTCGCGTCGCCCGCAGGCACCTTGAAGAGGTTGCCGTTGGTGGTTGCGGTGAGATCGCCCGAAGTGGTCGTCTCCACCGCCCGGTCGCGAGGAAACAGGACATTGTCGCGATCCGTGCCGGTGACATCGTGGGCCCAATCGGCATTGCCGGTGACGTTCCAGTGCCACTGCGCCTTGTCCCAGTTGAGCGTAGTCCCGAGATGCGCGGTGTCGGCAGTCGTGTTGCGATCGAGCGTCGTCGCCAGAGTATCGCCGAAGCCGATCAGCGAATGACCCTCGTTGTGCTCGAGCTCGCCATTGAGCGTGGCCGAGACGTTTCCGAGGATCGTCCGACTGACGATCGCCGATCCGCGGACGTCGCGCTTGGCACCGACCAGCGATCGCGCTCCGAGCTCGGTTTCGTCCTGCGGGGCCGAGCAGGGCTGGGTGAGACAGATGTTACGCTCCGCCTCGGTCAGCATCGAATTGCCCTCGGCGTGCAGGTTGAACTGCGTGCGGCCGGCGCGGTTGATCATCAGGTGCGTCGCATCGCCGAGCACGTTCGCTTCGCCGCCCTCGGTCGGCGCTCCGCCCCCAATCTGCGCAACCGTGGACCGAAAGCGCGGCCTGAGGACGATGTTCACGACCTTCTGGTCGGCGGCATAGCCGTATTTCAGCGCCACCTCTTCCGGCAGGATCTCGACGCGTTCGATCGCTTCGGTCGGGATGTCGCGAAGCTCGCGGAAGC
>DASUCP010000064.1:0-6387 GCA_036275975.1 Sphingomicrobium sp. | reverse complement strand
GGCTACCAGGCCGCCGCGCACGGGCTCGGCACGGTGAAGGCGGGCCTTCGCTATTTCGCGACGAAGGACGGGCCCGCCTCGGGCAACGGCATCGAGACGGTCTCGCACTGGAACCCGGCCGACTTCACCGCCGATCCGACGATCCAATGCTATCATGTGCCGATCATCGCGGTCGACGGGATCAGCCCTTCAGGCGATCGCCCGGGAGTCACGTTCGAGGTCGTGGTGCTCCAGCCGAAGAGCCGCGGCTGGGTCCGGCTCGCGGACAGCGACCCGACCTCGATGCCGCTCATCAACCCGAACTTCGTCGGCGACGAACGGGACTTGAAGGCCGCCGTGGAATCGGTGCGCGCGATCCGGAAGGTGATGGCGCAGCCGTCGCTGGCGGACGTGATCGTGGAAGAGCTGGAGCCAGGGCCGAACCTCCAGTCCGACGCCGAGATCGGCGACTGGGTAAAGAGCGCGGTGACGACGATGTTCCACCCGGTCGGAACCTGCCGGATGGGCAGCGATGAGCGTGCCGTGGTCGATGCGAGGCTTCGGGTCCGCGGGGTCGACGGCCTCAGGGTCATCGACGCTTCGATCATGCCCAACATCACCAGCGGCAACACGAACGCGCCGACCCAGGCGCTTGCACGCCACGCCTCGGCGATGCTCGTCGAGGATTTGGAGCACAGCCGGGGCTCCGAGCAACTGGCCGCTTAGGTTTGTGAAGCCGGCGCCAGGATCAGGGTGAACCCCCCGCTTCGGAGAACCGAATGTCGCTACGATTGGACTACAATGCCGCGTCCCCCGAGGGGATCAGGGCCCTCCGTCGGGTTGACGGCTATTTGTTGAACAGCGGGCTATCGAAGAGGCTGCTTGAACTCGTCTATCTCAGGATCTCGCAGATCAACGGCTGCGCTTACTGCATCAACAAGCATTCGGGCGGCCTGCTGAAGGGCGGCATGGACCTTGAAAAGGTCCTTCTTGTCGGGGTCTGGCGTGAGGCCGACGATCTTTTTGACGAGGTCGAGCGCGCGGCGCTTGCCTGGGCGGAGTCCGTGACGAGGGTCTCCGAGACCAACGTGCCCGACTGCGATTATCAGGCTGCGGCGGCCGTGTTCGACGAGAAGCAGCTCGCCGTTCTCACGATCGCGATCGCAACGATGAACGCCTACAATCGGCTCGCGATCAGCTTTCGTGTGCCCCCGGCCTCGGCGAGGAGACGCGATCTGGAAATCGTGGGATGAACTTTCGAAAACAGCCAGTCCCGATGCGCCTTCTGGTCGCTGGAGCCCTTGTCCTTGCCGGCCCGCCGTCGTTCGCACGGGGAGCGGAACCCCCGCCGGCGCGGCCTGCGGCGAAACCAGCGTCGACGGCCACGCCCATCTTCGAGCGCGAGCTCCCGAATGTTCCTGGGAAATCGCTCCTCGCCGTGGAGGTCGTCTACCCTCCCGGCGGCGCCTCTCCGCCGCACCGCCATCCAGCCTCGGCGTTCATCTACGCCTACGTGGTGTCGGGAGCGATCGTCAGCGCGGTCGATGAACAGAAGCCCCGCATCTACCGCGCGGGTGAGAGCTTCTATGAGGCGCCCGGCGCCCACCACCGTGTCTCGCGCAACGCGAGCACGACCAGGCCAGCCAAGATGCTCGCGGTGTTCGTCAAAAATTCGGGAAATGGACAGCTGGTCTTTCCCGACGCGAAATGAACGCCTGAACGATCTTAAAGCCCAGTGTTCGACATAAGGAGGTAATTGATGAAGGCGATCGTAGTGACGGGCCAGGCCGCGGGAGCGGCAGGGATGAAGCTGGCCGAGCGCCCCGACCCGCAGCCGGCGATCAACGACGTCCTGGTCGAGATCCATGCGTCGGGCTTCGTCGGTACCGAGCTTGAGTGGCCGTCGACCTGGACCGATCGCAGCGGGCGCGACCGCACTCCGACGATTCCCGGGCACGAGTTCGCAGGCGTCGTCACCGCGCTCGGCTACGGGACGACCGGCCTGTCGGTCGGGCAGCGGGTGCTTGGGCTCACCGACTGGTATCGCGACGGGACACTCGCGGAACATGCGGCGGTGGAGGCGCGCAACCTCGCTCCGCTTCCGGGCGACGTCGACTTCACCGTGGGAGCCAGCGTTCCGATCTCTGGCCTGACTGCCTGGCAGGGACTGTTCGATCACGGCCGCCTTCGCGCCGGGCAGCGCGTCATCGCTCATGGCGCCGCTGGCGCGGTCGGGTCCATGGTGACCCAGCTTGCGCGCGAGTTCGGCGCCTATGTGATCGGCACCGGTCGGGCCGCAGACCGCGAGAGGGCGCTCGATTTCGGCGCGAACCAGTTCGTCGACCTCGGCAGCGAAAATCTCGACGATGTCGGCGAAGTCGACCTCGTGTTCGACGTCATCGGCGGCGAGATCCAGAAGCAATCGGCGCGGCTTGTCCGAGCCGGAGGGACATTGGTGACAATCGTCGGGCCGCCCGATGCGCGCCCGACCGAAGGCCTCGCCATCGACTTCGTCGTTGAGTCCGATCGCGCACAGCTGAGCGAGATCGTCCGCCGGGTCCGGGACGGACGGCTGAGGCCGAACATCGGGACCGTCGCGTCACTCGACGACGCCGTCGCCACCTTCAACTCGACCGAGCGCCACGGCGGCAAAACCGTCATCCGTATTGGTGGCTGAGCGCCGCTTTGATGCGATCGTTCAATGCTCTGCGGCGGGGCGGATAGGCATGCTCGAAAGTGCCTGGTCCAACGGAACCTATTACATTCCCGTGTGCCGTCGTCCCTCCGGGTCGGCCGAAGGCTTCAGGGATTGACGCCCGCTTGGAGGACTTTGGCCGCAGAGAAATAGCGGTCGAGTTGCCCGCGACCCATATCGGTGAGCACAGCGCGCACCTCGTCGGTGGAAGGATGCCGCGCGCCCGTGATGAGCTTGCGTTCCTCGAGCGCCCCCAACCAGCGCTCTACGGTCCCTAGGGGGACGCTCGCCATCGAGGCGAGCTTCTCGAGACTGAGGCGGCAATGGCGATCCGAATGAAGCGCCAGAAGGATGTCCCATCCAGTCTCTTCGACGGTCGCCGGCGGAAGGATGCGCGCCGCGTAATATTCGCTTGCCCGTAGACTCGTTTGCCAGTCGTGCATCATGGCAGAAGTCCTTTCGATTCGGCGTTCAGAATTCGCGTGGAGGAGGTGGGGCGGCCCGGCGGCGCAATCGGGAGCAGCGGGGTGTGCGTTCATCCGGTGTGCGGGGCTCGAGCCGCCCGCGATGTTGCGAAGCGACCAGCTAATTTTACCTGCCAGGGCCAGCGCGAACCCGGCCAGCGCGGACAGCGCTCCCGAAATGGCTAGCGCTGCGTGCGGGGTCCGATGGGGGCGACCTGCCGACCTGAGGAGCCCGTACGTCATTGTCTTGGCCAGGCCGCCCCTAATGGGCCCATGGCGGATTCGGAACTCTGCCCGCGCCGGGGAGGGGAGAAATAGGCGCGGGCAGAGCGTGAACAGGGCTGCAAGGACCAGGGGAGGGCAAGACCTTGCAGCCCCATGGCGCGAGCATTGACGATCCTCTCGCTGGCGTCCGCTGCGTGGTCCATGGCCATCTACTCGAATGGACCAGGTGAGCGGTTACATTTGCGGGAGGTCGCGCCTCTTGGCGGAGCTGGAAAGCTAGTCCTGAATCCATCTGGCAAGGGCTTCCGACACCTGGCCGGGCTGCTCGATGGGGGAGAGGTGGCCGCAGTCGGTCACCACACTCAGTACGGCTCCGCGTACCGCCGATGCGATCTCCTCTGAATGATCGAGCGGCGTCAGCGGGTCGCAGTCGCCGACGAGCACCAGCGTCGGCACGTCGATCGCGCCGAGGAACGGACGGGAGTCGGGTCGCGATATCGCGATTCCCAGCTGTCGCTCATATCCGTCGAGGCCGACGGCCCGCGCCATGCGCAGGTTGACTTCGACGATGTCCGGATCTGAGCGCCGGCGCGGGTGAAGGAGCCGTTCGAGTTCGAGCAGCGCGACGGCAGTGAAACTTGTCCGAGCCCGCTCGAGGGTCCGTAGCCGCGCAGCCGTTTGCTCGACCGTGTCGGGACGCGCCGAGGTGTCGAGCAGCGCGAGCTTCAGGACCCGCGAGGGCGCCTGCCGAATTATCTCGAGGGAAAGGTAGCCGCCCATCGAAATCCCCGCGAGCGCGAAGCGCGGAGGAGCGTAGCGAAGGATCGAAGCGGCGGCGCTTTCGATGCCGTCGCCCCCGAGTGTCGAGGCGACCGTCACCGGTCCGAAAGCCCATAGTCGCTGGATCTGGGCGGCGAAGATCTCGCTTGAGCAGAGCAGCCCCGGTACCAGCACGACGGGAGTCACGCGGATGCAGGCTCGGTCTGCAGAGCGCCTCCGCGCGCGGAGGCGCTCACGAGGCGCACCCCCTCCACCCGCGCTCCGGCCACGGGGCGTCGGCGAAGGCGGGATCGGCGCGCCCCGAGTCCGCCCGAAACCCCTCATGGACGGCGGCTTTCCCGAACGCGGGGCGCGGTCGCGGCGGGCCCGCGGGCCGAAGCCAGCCGAGTCTTTGGAAGCGCCAGTAAAGAAGGCCGCAGATTGCGGCCATCAGGCCCAGGACCGGCCAGTAGCCCCAACTGGTCTGCGTCCCCGGTAAATTTGCGAAATTCATTCCGTAGATGCCCGCGATGGCCGACGGCACCGCGATGATTGCGCCCCAGGCAGCGAGCTGCCGGGTGATATCCGACTGGCGCTGCTGCTCCAGCAGGTTGCTGGCCTCGAGCGCGGTCCGGAAGACGTCGATGAGGCCGGTGCTCATCGCGTCGATGTGCACGACGTGGTCAAGCACGTCCCTGAAATAGGGCTTCGCCTCGCTCGAAATGCAGGGGATGTCGAGGTTGGCGAGCTTGTTGCACACCTCGAACATCCGGGTGAGCACGTGCTGGAAGTGGATGGTCTCGCGGCGAAGGTGGAAGATCCGTTCGATATCGTCGCGGTCGAGAGAGTCGTCGAGCAGCCGGCGTTCCATTGAGAGGATCTCGTCGGCGATCCGTTGGATCACGGGGAAATATCCGTCGACGATGCGGTCGAGCACCTCATGCACTGCATATTCGGCGCGATCGGCATTGCGGCCCGCGATGCGATGGAGGCTTCCCCTCAGCTCATGGCTGAAGTCCGTGGCCATCCGGCAAACCGTGATGACGCGCCGCTCGGTCAGGAATATGCCGATGTTCGTGTACCGAATCTCGTCGCCTTCGAGGGATGCCGCCTTGGCAATGACGAACACATGATCCGGATAGAAATCGATCTTGGCCGGCTGGGACATGCTCATCGAATCTTCGACGGCGAGCTCGTGAAGCCCGAACACGCGCTGGAGCTCGCCTATCTCCTCGCCGTCGTCGTCCACGACGTCGATCCAAAGGAAGCCCTCTTCCGGAACTAGCGCGTCGGCTGCGTTCCATTGGCGCCAGCTCGGCTTCGAGCGGCCGTCGTTGCGGGAGGCGACAATGCTCATTCGGCTAGGAATCGCGAGGGACCCGCCGGATCCTCGCCGGAGGGGGAAGAGAGGGTCATCGGTCAGCCGTCGAGCATCGCCGAATATTCAGGGTTGCGCGCTGCAAAGAGCGCCATGAATGGGCAGGTGGCGATGACCCGAGCGCCCTCCGAGCGAAGCTTGTCAAAGACGGCTCGCGCGAGCCGGGTCCCGTAGCCCTGGCCGCTATATTCGAACGGAACCTCCGTATGGCGGAGCACCACCCGGCCGTCCTCGATGCTGTAATAGGCGACGGCCGCCGCATCCTCTGAGATCGGAAGCTCGTAGCGGCTCATGGCCCGGTTGTTGATGAGTTGGTCTTCCATGGGTTCCCGACTGTGGATTGCGGCTGGGCGCGACCTCCGTTCGGTGGATGATCGCCGGCCGGCAGGACCATGCACGCGCGCCAGTCGCCGAAGGTTACAGCCGCCAGCAGGCAGGGCGTAACCAAAGCGGGTCCCGCGGCAAGTAAGGACCACGGGGCCGTTCGCCCGTCCAGGCCGCCGGCGGGCGGCAGCGCCACTCCGGAGACCAGATGGAAATCGCAAATTCGATAGTGCCCGTGCTGATCCTGCTCTGCGCGGGGATCGTTGCCGCGGTCCTTTCGCGGCTGGTTCGGATCAGCCCGATCGTCGGCTATCTCATCCTCGGAGCGGCAGTGTCCGCGATCCGGCCCACGCTGCTGTCCGCGGGAGGCACCGTTCACCTGCTCGCCGAGCTCGGGGTCGTCTTCCTGCTTTTCGACATCGGCCTTCATTTCTCGATCGCGCAGGTGAGGCAGGAAGCCGGCGACATCTTCGGCTTCGGGCTGCTCCAGGTGGCGGCATCGACGCTGCTCCTCGGCGTCGGCGTCTGGGCGCTCGGCTCAGCGCCGCTGGTCGCCTTCACCG
>DASUCP010000063.1:0-4214 GCA_036275975.1 Sphingomicrobium sp. | reverse complement strand
CTCGCGCGGCTGTCGCCCGCCGAGACCATATCGGACTCACCTGTGGCCGGGCTTAGGACCGCGCAGGGCAAAGGCCGGTTCGACAGCCTGGCCGGAGAACACTCGCTCAAGGATCGCTTCGGCCTCGCGACCCTCGACGGCATCGGAGCTCCGTCACGGGCGGAGCTCGCGGCGGCCGGTGGCCTGCTCGCCTATCTTGACGCGACCCAAAAGGGCGCCGGCGTCCTGCTCGATGCGCCGCGGCGGATTGCTCGCGCCAGCCACATGGCGATCGATGCCGCGACGCGTGACAGCCTCGAACTGACCCGCTCCGCGGGCGGAAGCGTCGCCGGCAGCTTGCTCGCGGAAATCGACCGGTGCCAGACCGCAGCCGGACGGCGCCTGCTTTGCGAGGATCTGGCCGCGCCGCTGACGAGCATCCCCGCCATCGAAGCGCGACTGGCGCTCGTCGCCTGGCTCCACGAGGACGCGCTCCGCAGAGCGCGGGTGCGCGCGGCCCTCAAAGCGCTGCCCGACTTCGCACGCGCGCTTGCGCGGGTCGCGGCAGGGAGAGGAAGCTCGCGTGACCTGGCGCTGCTCCGAGACGGCCTCGGGGGCGCGGCTGGTCTCCGAGATGAGCTGGAGATTGAGCCGGAGAAACCGCGGTTGCTCGTCGAGCTGCTGCCGCACCTCGGCGGGCACGGATCTTTAGTCGATCGCTTGAAGATCGCCCTCGTCGAATCGCCGCCGATCGACAGTTCGAAGGGCGGATACATTGCGGACGGATACGACCCCGCGCTCGATGCACTGCGCGATGCGGCGTCGAACGGACGCCGCGCGATTGCCGCCCTGGAGGCACGCTACCGTGAATCGACCGGCATCAGCTCGCTGAAGATCCGGCACAATGCGGTGCTCGGCTATCACGTCGAAGTGGCCGCGAAGCAGGCCGACAAGCTGATGGCTCCGGATAGCGGCTTCACCCATCGGCAGACGCTTGCGGGCGTGGTCCGCTTCAACTCGCCCGAGCTTCACGAGGAGGCGAGCCGAGTCATCGAGGCGGGGGCCCATGCGCTTGCCGCCGAAGCGGCGCATTTCGAGGATCTCGCTGCGCTCGCCGTCGCGGCAGCATCGCGGATCACCGCCACGGCGGACACCATCGCCAGGATCGACGTCGCTGCCGGCCTTGCGCAGCGTGCAGCGGAGGGCGGCTGGGCGCTGCCTCACCTGACGGAGGAAGCCTGCCTGGAGATCGAAGGTGGACGCCACCCTGTGGTCGAAGCTGCTCTTCAGCAAGACGGCGATCGGTTCGTCGCCAACGACCTTTCGATGGGTCGCAACAATCGCCTGTGGCTCATCACCGGCCCCAACATGGGGGGCAAGTCGACCTTCCTTCGCCAAGCGGCGCTGATCGCGGTCCTCGCTCAGTCCGGCAGCTTCGTGCCTGCGACCTGCGCTAAAATCGGCGTCGTCGACCGACTGTTCAGCCGCGTGGGCGCCTCCGACAATCTCGCGCGTGGCCGCTCGACCTTCATGGTCGAGATGGTCGAAACCGCCGCGATCCTAGCGCAAGCGACGCCGCAAAGCCTGGTCATCCTCGATGAGATCGGACGCGGCACCTCGACCTATGACGGCTTGGCCATTGCCTGGGCGGTCGTCGAGGCGATGCATGACCAAGTGAAGTGCCGGACCCTGTTCGCGACGCACTATCATGAGCTGACGCGGCTTGCGGGCAGGCTCGACTCGCTTTCACTGCACCATGTCCGTGCACGCGAGTGGAGGGGCGACCTCGTCCTCCTCCACGAAGTCGCCGACGGTGCTGCCGACCGCAGCTACGGAATCGCGGTGGCCAAGCTCGCTGGGCTTCCCCCCGCCGTGGTGACCCGCGCGCGCTCCGTTCTGGCCAAGCTCGAAGCGGGTCGGGACGCAACCGGCGGGATCGCTGCGGGCCTGGACGACCTGCCGCTGTTCGCTGCCTCGCCCGAGCCTGAGCACGGGCCCGATCCGCTAGTCGCCGCGTTGGACGAGATCGAACCCGACAGCCTGACTCCGCGCGAAGCGCTCGAGCATCTATATCGGTTGAAGAGACTGGCTTCAGAGCAGGATAGATGAGCTTCCTCGACATCGACAACCGGCGAGCGATCATCGACCGCCGCTCGGTTGCCGACCGGCTCGCGGCGCTCAAGCGCGCCAAGAAGCTCAGCGTCGAAGCGACAGCTGTCCTTCGCGGCGCGCTCGACAATGGCCGCGCGGAGATCGCAAAACGCCTCACCCATGAGCCAGGGAATGGCCGTGCCGCGGCACGCGCCACTGCGTTCCTCGACGACCAGCTTGTTCGGCTCGCCTACGATTTCGTCGCCGAGCGGGTCCTGGAGCAGCCGATCGAAGGCCTTACGATCGTCGGTCTCGGCGGCACCGGACGCGGCGAGATGGCACCGTTCAGCGACCTCGATCTCATGTTCCTCACCGCCAAAGCGCCGACCAAAGAGCAGGAGCGTGCGGCCGAAGCGATGCTCCACCTCTTGTGGGACCTTAAGCTGAAGGTCGGGCATTCGATCCGCTCGGTCGCCGACCTCATGACGCTCGCGAGGAAGGACATGACGATTCGTACCGCTTTCCTGGAGGCGCGCTGGCTGTGGGGTGACGAGAAATTGTTCGACGTGGCGATGCGTCGCTTTCGCAAGGAGGCGGTCGCCGGCACGGCCGCCGAGTTCGTCACGGCGAAGCTCGCAGAGCGCGACCAGCGGCACATCAAGATGGGCGACAGCCGCTATGTGGTCGAGCCGAACGTCAAGGACGGCAAGGGCGGCCTTCGCGACCTTCATACTCTCTACTGGATCGGCAAATATGTGCATGGCGTCGAGCGGCCCGCCGACTTGGTCGGTGCAGGTCTCCTGACGGCGGCGGAGTTCAAACGCTTCGATCGGGCCGAGCGATTCTTCTGGGCGGTACGCTGTCACCTGCACCTGCTTGCCGGACGTGCAGAGGAGCGGCTCAGCTTCGAGTACCAGCGGCAGATCGCGGAGATCATGAACTACGCCGACCGGCCCGGGAAATCGGCGGTCGAGCGCTTCATGCAATTCTATTTCCTCAATGCGAAATCGGTCGGCGATCTCACCGGCGTGTTCCTCGCCCAGCTCGACGAGCAGCTCGGCAAGAAAGGCTTCCGTTTCGCGCTCCCAACCATCCGCAGGAAGCCGAAGCGGCTCGGCGGGTTCGTTCTCGATCGCGGGCGAATTTCGATCCCGTCCGACGATTACTTCCGCTCCGATCCCGTGCGGCTGCTCGAGCTGTTCGCGCTGGCCGCGAGAGAGCAACTGGAGATCCATCCGACCGCGATGCGCGCGGCAACCCGCGATGCTGTCCTAATCGATAAGCAGGTACGCGACGACGCTCGTGCGAACGCACTATTCATGGAAGTGCTGACCTGCGTGAACTCGCCCGAGCTGGTGCTGCGCTGGATGAACGAGGCAGGGGTGTTCGGCCGCTTCGTTCCCGACTTCGGCCGCGTCGTCGCGCAGATGCAGTTCGACATGTACCACCATTATACGGTCGATGAGCATTCGATCCGCGCGCTCGGGCTTCTGGCTCAGATCGAGCGCGGCGAGCTCAAATCCGACCACCCGATCTCGACCGCCATCTTCAAGCAGATCGCGTCGCGCCGCGTGCTCTACGTGGCGGTGTTGCTGCACGACATCGCCAAGGGCCGCGGCGGCGATCACAGCGTCATCGGCTCGGAGATCGCGCTGAAGCTGTGCCCGAGGTTCGGTCTCGACCCGGCCGAAACCGAGACCGTCTCGTGGCTCGTCCGCTATCACCTCCTGCTGTCCTCGACCGCGTTCAAGCGCGACCTCGCCGATCCGAAGACGATCGATGATTTCGTAAAGCAGGTGCAGAGCCCGGAGCGCCTTCGGCTGCTGCTGATCCTGACCGTCGTCGACATCCGGGCGGTCGGGCCAGGCATCTGGAACGATTGGAAACGGACGCTGCTCAGCGCATTGTTTGAAGCGGCCGAGGAACGGCTCCGGCTTGGCTACAAGCATCACGGCCGAACCGAGCTGGTCGAGGCACGCCAGAAGGAGCTCGGCGCCGAGCTGGGCTGGAAGACGAGCGCGCTTAGAGCGCACGGGAAGCGGCTGCCCGACAGCTATTGGCTCGCCGAGCCTTTGCCCTGGCAAGTCGCCAATGCGAAGCAGGTCGCGGCGGCCGAAGCACGCATCGGCGAGCCTCACCCGAGC
>DASUCP010000062.1:0-9307 GCA_036275975.1 Sphingomicrobium sp. | reverse complement strand
GATGTCGGCCGAAACCTTGTCGCCATGCTCGGCAAGCTGCTTTTCGGTCGAGTGAATCAGGCTCTCGGCGTTGTTCCTGGCTTCAGCCGCGCCGCGCCGCTTCTTGTCCTCTTCGGCGAACTGCTCGGCTTCCTGGACCATCCGCTCGATGTCGGAATCGGCGAGCCCGCCCGACGCCTGGATGCGGATCTGCTGCTCCTTGCCCGTGCCCTTGTCCTTTGCGGACACGTTGACGATGCCGTTGGCGTCAATGTCGAAGGTGACCTCGATCTGCGGCACGCCGCGCGGCGCCGGCGGGATTCCGACCAGGTCGAACTGGCCGAGCAGCTTGTTGTCCGCGGCCATCTCGCGCTCGCCCTGGAAGACGCGGATGGTCACCGCGTTTTGATTGTCGTCGGCGGTCGAGAAGACTTGGCTCTTCTTGGTCGGGATCGTCGTGTTGCGGTCGATCATTCGGGTGAAAACGCCGCCGAGGGTCTCGATGCCGAGCGACAGCGGGGTCACGTCGAGCAGCAGCACGTCCTTGACATCGCCCTGGAGAACGCCGGCCTGGATCGCCGCGCCCATCGCCACCACTTCGTCCGGATTGACGCCGGTATGCGGCTCGCGGCCGAAGAACTCCTTCACCCGCTCCCGCACGCGCGGCATGCGGGTCATGCCGCCGACGAGAACGACGTCGGCGATGTCCTTCGCATCGACGCCGGCGTCCTTGAGCGCCTTCTTGCACGGCTCGATGGTCCGTTCGATCAGATCGTCGACCAACTTCTCAAGGTCGGCGCGGCTGAGCGTCTCGACCAGGTGGAGCGGAGTCGTCGTGCCGCCTTCCATCCGGGCCGTTATGAAGGGCTGATTGATCTCGGTCGTCGCGGCGGATGACAGCTCGATCTTCGCCTTTTCCGCAGCTTCCTTCAGGCGCTGCAGCGCAAGGCGGTCGGTGCGAAGGTCGATATTCTCCTTCGCCTTGAACTTGTCGGCGAGCCAGTTGACGATCCGGGCGTCGAAATCCTCGCCGCCGAGGAAGGTGTCGCCGTTGGTCGACTTCACCTCGAACACGCCGTCGCCGATCTCGAGGATCGAGACGTCGAACGTGCCGCCGCCGAGGTCGTAGACGGCGATTGTCTTGCCCTCTTCCTTCTCGAGCCCGTAGGCGAGCGCGGCCGCGGTCGGCTCGTTGATGATGCGCAATACCTCAAGGCCCGCGATCTGGCCGGCGTCCTTGGTCGCCTGGCGCTGCGCGTCATTGAAGTAGGCAGGAACGGTGATCACCGCCTGGGTGACCGTCTCGCCAAGATAGGCCTCGGCGGTTTCCTTCATCTTCTGAAGGATGAAGGCGCTGATCTGCGACGGCGAATAATCCTTGCCGCCAGCCTGGACCCAGGCGTCGCCGTTGGCGCCCTTCACGATCTTGTAGGGCACCAGTTCGGTGTCCTTCTTCGTGATCGGATCGTCATAGCGGCGGCCGATGAGGCGCTTCACCGCGAAAACCGTATTGTCCGGATTGGTGACCGCCTGGCGCTTCGCCGGCTGGCCGATCAAACGCTCGCCGTCCTTCGTAAAAGCGACGACGGAAGGCGTCGTGCGCGCGCCTTCGCTATTCTCGATGACCTTCGGCTTCCCGCCTTCCATGACGGCGACGCAGCTGTTGGTCGTGCCCAAGTCGATTCCGATGACCTTGGCCATTGTTCCTTATCCCTCTTCTTACAGCCCCACTCGGCCCCTGATGAGGCGGCCGAACAGTTGAATTCACTCGGGATATAGGTGCGATGAATCGAGCGACAAGGAGCGAGGTAAGAGCCTGTTAACCCAAGCTCACGGCATCGCCATGCCGCCGTTCACGTGGATCGTCTGACCGGTGACGTATCCCGCCTCGCGGCTGGCGAGATAGACGCAGGCGGCGCCGATGTCGTCGCCACTGCCCATCGCGCCAGTCGGAATCCGCGAAAGAATGCCCTCGCGCTGCTGCTCGTTGAGGGCGTCCGTCATCGCGGAGGTCATGAAGCCGGGAGCGATCGCGTTGACCGTGATCCCGCGGCTCGCCAGTTCTTGCGCAACGGACTTCGTCATGCCGATCAAGCCGGCTTTCGAGGCAACGTAGTTCGCCTGGCCGGGATTGCCGGTGACTCCGACGACCGAAGTGATCGAGATAATCCGGCCGAAGCGCGCCTTCATCATCGGCCTCGCAGCGGCCCGCATCAGGCGGAATGCGGCTTCGAGGTTGATCCGGATGACTTCCTCGAACTCCTCGTCCTTCATCCGCATGAGGAGGTTGTCGCGGGTCACGCCGGCATTGTTAATCAGGATGTCGAGCTTGCCGCCGAGCGCCTCGAGCGCAGCGGGCACCAGCTGGTCGACCGCCGCTCCGTCGGAAAGGTTGCAGCCGATCGCGACATGATCGCCGCCGAGCTCCTCGCGGAAGCGCTCGAGCTTTTCGACATTGCTTCCGGAGACTGCCAGTTGGGCACCCTGCCCCGCCAGTGCCCTGGCGATCGCGCTCCCGAGTCCGCCCGAAGCGCCTGTCACCAGCGCGGTCATACCGGAAAGATCGAACATCTATGCAATCTCCTTCGCGGCAGCCTCGACGTCTTCAATCGTCACGATGCTGGTTGCCTGCGCGTCGGGCACGATGCGCTTGACCATCGAGCCGAGCACCTTGCCGCCGATCTCGACGAACTCATGGACGCCGGCATCGAACATGTTGGCGACGCTCTCGCGCCAGCGAACCATGCCGGTGACCTGCTCGACGAGTTGGTTGCGGATCGTGTCCGGGTCGGTTTCCGGCTGGGCCGTCACGTTGGCGAAAACCGGCACCGCCGGCTGCTCGACGATCACGTAGCTTAGTGCATCGCGCATCGCTTCCGCTGCCGGCTGCATCAGCGGACAGTGGAACGGTGCTGAGACTGGCAGGGGCACCGCGCGCTTGGCGCCCATGTCCTTTGCGATCGCAATCGCGCGGTCGATCGCGGCTTTGGCGCCGGAGATCACGACCTGCGACGGATCGTTGTCGTTCGCGACCGTGCAGACCTCGCCTTGTGCTGCTGCCTCGGCAATCTTCTGCGCGAGCGCGAGATCCGCGCCGAGCAGTGCCGCCATCGCGCCTTCGCCGACCGGCACCGCCTGCTGCATCGCCTGTCCGCGGTGCTTCAACAGCTTCGCCGTGGTCGCCAGATCGAACGAGCCCGACGCGCACAAAGCCGAGTATTCGCACAGGCTGTGTCCGGCGACGAAGCTGGCGATCTCGGGCAGCCGAACGCCCATCGTCCGCAATACGGCGATCGAATGCGCCATGATTGCCGGCTGCGCGTTTGCCGTGAGCTTCAGTTCATCGTCCGGCCCATCACGCATCAGCCGGAACAGGTTTTGGCCAAGCGCCTCGTCGACCTCGTCGAATACGTCCTTCGCGGCGCGGCTCGCATCGGCAAGTGTTGCGCCCATGCCCACATTTTGGCTGCCTTGCCCGGGAAAAATGAATGCGCGCATCGTCACCCCTGCTATGAACCGCCGCGCGACTAGGCTGACGAGCGGCAATTGCCAAGGCGGGAGGGACGATGAGCAAGGACCGCGAGGCGAAGCTGCTTGGCCCGTGGATGACCCTCGCGCTCGTCATCGGCGGCGTCGTAGGCGTCGGCATCTTCTATCTTCCGATTGCACTCGCTCCGCTTGGCGGCAGCGTCCCGTTCGGCTGGCTGATCAGCGCCATTGGAGTCATGGCGATGGCTTATTGCGCCTCGCGAATCATCAGCCCCGACGGCGGCGGCCTTCAGGCTTATGTCGAGAATGAGCTTGGTGCGGGCGCGGGATTCATCGTCACGTGGATGACCTGGTGCTCAACCTGCGTCGGCAACCCCGCGGTGGCGCTCGCCACGGCCGCCGCGCTTGCCAGCATCGTACCCTCGCTGGCCGGCCACCTCGTCATTCTCGGTTCGGTTTTCTTCCTGATCCTGACGCTTGTGAACCTGCGCGGAATCAAGGCGGCGGGCGAGCTCGCCGTCGTCACCGTTCTGATCAAGATCCTGCCACTGATTGCGATTGTGGTGCTTGCAGCAATCCTCGGCTTTTCAGGCCGGCCGCTGCAGCCGATCAACGTCCCGCCGCCTTCGTTTGGCAATATCGCGACGGCGTCGGCGCTTTGCCTCTTTGCGCTGACCGGCTTCGAATTTTCGCTCTCGCCTGTCGGCAAGATTCGCAACCCGGAGCGCAATCTCGCGCGGGCACTCGTATTCGGCCTTGCCGGAATTGCGGTCACCTACCTACTGGTGACGCTCAGCCTCAGCCTCATCATTCCTAATTCGGCGATTGCGAAGTCGATAGCCCCATTCCCGCAGGCGCTCGGGCTTTATTGGGGCGCACCGGCCGCGACACTCGCGGCACTGGCAATGGCGGTGAGCGCGTTCGGCACGCTGAACACGTCGATCCTTGCCGCCGGTGAAATGCTCTATTCCATGTCGTTGCGAAACGACATGCCGCGCTTTTTCAGCCGCACGAACCGCTTCAACGCACCCTATGCGGCGCAGATCGCCAGCGTTGCCATCGGCTTCATTCTGCTTGGTCTCAATGAAGCGAAGGGAACGACCCAGCTCTTCACCTTCATCACGCTGCTTGCCGCGGATGCCGTACTCTACCTCTATTCCGCCGCCGCGATCGCCGCAGCGATCAAGGACAAGAAGCCGCTGACGACGATCGCAATGGTGATCGGCCTTTCGTTCGTCGTGTGGGCTTTCTATGGCTCCGGGCTCGAAGCCTTCCTTCTTTCGCTCGGGCTGCTCGTCGCCGGCGGTTTCATTTACCTGATCCGGAAACCGAGGATTGGTCCCGCCAAAGCAGCCGTGTAATCTGCCTTCGACTTTGTAGCGTTCGCGTGTCGCTCCAGCCGGGGGATGAGCGATGTCAAACAAGACCGACGGCAAGATGGGGATCTGGATGACGTCGGCGCTGGTCGTCGGCACAATCATCGGCGGCGCGATCTTCATGCTTCCGGTCAGCCTGGCGCCACTGGGCCCGAACGCAGTGCTTTCATGGGCGGTCAGCGGCGCGGGCGCAGTGTGTATCGCCTTTGCGCTATCCCAATTCTCGCGCTTCGGCGGCGAAGGAATCCAGGCCAATATCGAGCGGCAATTCGGTCCGACGATCGCCTTTCTCGTAGCGTGGGCGTTTTGGTTTTCCAACTGGGTCGCCGAGGCCTCGGTGGCGATCACAGCTGGATCGACGCTGTCGTTTCTCGGCGGCGGAAACGACATCGTCATTCCCGTTGCCATCGGCAGCGTGGTGCTGCTGACCGTAGTCAATGCGATGGGCGTGCGCGCTTCCGGCGGGGTCTCGATCCTGACCGTGGCGATCAAGGTCCTGCCGCTGGTTGCGGTCATTTGGCTGCTCGTCGAACGCGGCGCCACCGGAGGCCATTACGAGCCTCTGGCCCGAGCGCCCATCAATGTCGCCAATTTCGCCACGGCGACGGCTCTCACTTTCTTCGCGCTGACCGGATTCGAGAACGCCACTGCGCCAGTGTGCAAGGTCCGCGAGGCAGAACGAACCATCCCCCGCGCGCTTCTCGGCGGAACGGCATTCGTCGTTGTCCTTTACCTTGCCGCGGGCACCGCCATCCAGCTGCTCCTGCCGGCGAACGTCGTTGCGGCCTCACCCGCTCCATTCGCGGATGCAATCATGTCCCATTGGGGACGAGTCGCTGCATCCTTTGCAGCGGCGGCGATCATCGTCAGCGCCATCGGCTGCCTCAATTGCTTGATCCTGGGCACCGGTGAGCTGGGCTACGCAATGGCGTTGCGCGGCGATCTGCCCAGGGTCATGGCTCGAACCCGGGGGCTGAACACGCCCGTGGTCGCGCAGATGGTCGGCTCGGTCCTGACCATCCTGGCGATCCTTGCCAACAGCAGTCGCAGTACCGCGAATCTGTACACGTTCATCATCCTGCTCTCGACCACCGGCGTGATCATTCTCTACCTCGTCGGAGCATTGGCCGCTTGGAAACTGACGACCAGGCCGGGACCGCGGATCGTTGTGGCGCTCGCGCTGCTGTTTGCCGTTTACGCTTTGTACGGAACCGGCGTGGAGGCCGATCTCTGGTGCCTGGTCCTTCTCGCGGCCGGACTTGCCGTCCGCGCTATCTCGCGTTGGCGAGCCGACTCCATCCTGCCGGCGGAGGCGATTCCAGTCGCGCCTCCGGAATCATCTTCCTGAGCTTCTTCGCGAAGCTCCTCAGGCACACCTCGCTCACTCCGAGCGGTCCAGCCCGGTACGTCGGCGACTGCATCCCAAGCTGCACTCGCGTGATGAGCTCCGTGTCCTCGGCATTCACGCGCCGGTTGATGCGCCAGTTGAGGTAGCGAACCGCCTTCATCTCACGCCGCTCGTCGGGCAACGCATAGCTGATCTCGCGCAGCAGCGTTTGCGTCGAGCTGACGGGCAGGAACTGCATGAAGTCGACCTGGTCGGGATAGATGTCGAACGCGATATTCGGGAACAGCTTGTAGTAAAGCCACTTGCGCCGGTGGCTTTCCGGCAGGTGGTCGGCCTCGGGCAAATATTTCTGATAGGCGCGCTCGGATGGGTTCGAGGATTGTTTCTCGATGATATCGCCCTGCATCCGGTCGGCATGCGCCTCGGCGTCGATACGATAGTTCCGCCCGAACAGCCGAGTGAGTCCCGGATGCCCAACCGGGATGTGCAGATGGTCGGAATAATTGTCGCAGAGCGTCTTCCAGTTGAGTTGCCGCGGGCGGACGGTGACACGTCCCAAGACGCGGAGTTCGTTGAAGCGATAGGGTTCGACCTCGCGTTCGTAGGGAGCCATCATTTCGGCGACCGTCGGGCTGCCCGGCTCGAGCGTCACGAACAGGAAGCCCCGCCAGTTCTCCAGTGAAACGGGGTGAAGGCCCAGCGTCTCCGTCCGAAGCCCCGGATATTCGTTTCGGTGAGGAACGCCGACCAACCGACCGTCGCGCGCATAGCTCCACGCATGATAGGGGCAGGTCAGCACCTTGGCGCAGCCTCCGCTACCGTCGACCAGCCGCGAGCCGCGGTGCCGGCACACGTTGGAGAACGACCTCACCTCTCCATCGTCGCCGCGGATCACGATCACGCTCTCGCCCAGATATTCCAGGCTCCGCCATTCACCCGGCTCCCGGATTTCGCTCTCATGACAGACGACCTGAGGGGCGGCGCGAAGGAACGCCTTATTCTCCGCATCGAAAAACTCGGCGTCATAGTAGAGCCAGCCGGGCAGGCTCATGTCGTCGAGCGGGTCTGCTCCCGGCTCAACCGATCTCAGGTGCGTCGCCATGCTTCACATCTGCCACGAAAGCCGGCGTTGTAGCAATCGGAACCCCTGCCTAGTGAGGCGGGAATTGAGCGCTAATAATCGTTCCCGTCGGAAGCTGGCAGCTGCCGATGCCGCCGCCTGAAATGCCGTAGCTCGGCCGCATCAGCCGGAAGTCGCACCGCATGAACCCACCCGGTCCCTGCAGGTTCGCGAGCACCTGGCCGCTGTAATTGGTGATGGTCTGCGTGGACGGACCCCACGCGCCCCAACCGTCCCAGCCCCAGCCCCAACCTCGGCCGCCCCAGCCCCCGCCCCAGCCCCAGCCGGGACCCCAGCCGTTCCACAGGGGCCAATAATCGGCGACACTTTCCGAGGTGATCTGGAAGAACGGGCCCTGGAAGACCTGCCCATTGCTGAGCTGGGCGATCATGGTGCCTCGGGTTCCGCCGGTCTCGGTATAGCTGAACGTGGCACCGATGTTCTGGCCCCCGACCGACTGGCCGGTCCCGTACCCAGAGGTGGTGCAGGCTGCGGCTGCCAGTACAATTAGTGAGGCTCCCGCAAGCTTGATCGAGAAAGCCTTCATCGTCGTAACTCCTCTACTCGACTCCACTCGAGTCGGTGTTCAAACGGCAAATTGCCCTATCGGCTCCGCGCTGAACGACTCATTGCGCGCTCGCAACATCGCCTCTCGCGATTTCATGGTTTGCCTTGCGTTTTCGGCCCTCTTTCGCCATAGGCGCCCGCGATGGGGTGCGGGCTGGTCTCGCGCCCCAGTAATTTTTGGAAGACAGCCGGAGGGGCGTGCCACTGGGGCCCGTCAGCGATCGGTCAAAAGAGAGAAGTGAACATGCCGCTCTACGAGCATGTTTTCCTCGCGCGCCAGGACCTGGCTCAGGCCCAGGTCGATGCGCTCGCGGAGAACGCCAGCAAGATTATCCAGGACAATGGCGGGAAGATCGCCAAGACGGAGACCTGGGGCCTCCGCAGCCTTGCCTATCGCATCGCGAAGAACCGCAAGGCGCATTACGTGATGCTCGACATCGACGCGCCGGCCGCGGCGATCGCTGAACTCGAGCGCCAGTCGAATATCAACGAGGACGTCATCCGTTTCCTCACCATCAAGGTCGACGAGCATGAAAAGGGCCCGTCGGCGATGATGCGCCGCGGCGACAAGGATCGTGAGCGTCGCTCCGACCGTGGCGACCGCGACGACCGCCCGAGCTTCCGCGCCCGTGAAGAGGAGGTCGAGTAATGGCCCGCGCATTTTTCCGTCGCCGCAAGTCCTGCCCATTCTCCGGCAAGGACGCGCCCAAGATCGATTACAAGGACGTCCGCCTGCTCCAGGGCTTCATCTCGGAGCGCGGCAAGATCGTCCCGAGCCGCATCACCGCGGTTTCCTCGAAGAAGCAGCGCGAGCTCGCGCGCGCCATCAAGCGCAGCCGCCACATCGGCCTGCTTCCCTACATCGTGAAGTAAGGAGAGCGACCCATGGAAGTGATCCTGCTTGAGCGCGTCGAGAAGCTTGGCGCCATCGGCGATGTGGTGAAGGTCAAGGACGGGTTCGCCCGCAACTACCTTCTGCCGCGCAAGAAGGCGCTCCGCGCCAACGAAGCGAACCGCAAGGTATTCGAAGCCAATCGCGCACGCATCGAGGAAGAAAATGCCGAGCGCCGTACCGATGCCGAGAAGTCGGCCAAGGGCGTCGAGGGCAAAAGCGTCAAGCTCATCCGCCAGGCGTCAAACGCCGGCCATCTCTACGGCTCGGTCAGCGCCCGCGACATCGCCGAAGCGCTCGACGGCGTCGGCGCTCACGTGGCCAAGAGCCAGGTCGTCCTCGACCGCCCGATCAAGGAGATCGGTGTTCACGAGGTGAAGATCGCGCTTCACCCCGAGGTCGCGGTCACGGTGAAGGTCAACGTCGCCCGCTCGCCCGAAGAGGCGGACCTGCAGGCGCAGGGCGTGGACGTCCTCCAGCAGATGTTCGAGGAAGAGGCGGCGCCAATCGCCGCTGAGGATCTCGCGCCGGCTGCC